>CAMZCW010000073.1 GCA_947305045.1 uncultured Bacteroidales bacterium
TCCATTCGCGGTAATTGATGGCATGTGCCCATTCCAGGTTGGAGGGCGCACCGCATTCGCCCTGAAGGAGTTTAAGCTTAGGATTGTATGACTGCACCAGCTTTTCCAGCGCCTTGATTCCGTCCGTGGCGTCGTCCGGATTCTGGTAATATGGATGAAAACTCACGTAGTCAATCAGGTTAAGGGCATTTTGCTTTTTGAGTCCTTTCATTACAGCTTCAGGAAAATCAAGTGGCAGGCCGGAAAGGGAGATGCCGGCAATGACAGCGTCCTTCTTGACTTTTCTCACTTCCCGGCATGTAGCGATAAGCAAATTGATGTAAAGGTCCGGCCGTTTGCCGTTCTCTCCCAGGTTGGGCTCATTCCAGACCTCCCATCGGGCAACCTTGTCTTTATAGCGCCGGACGGTAGCGTTTACATATTTGAGCCATGCCTGCATGGTGGCGTCATCGTCAAAAATGACAGAGCCCAGGTTCTTGGTGGCACCGTACACGGGGTTACCATAGCAGAGCGTCATTACGGGCTTTACGCCTTCTTCAAGAAGGCCGTCCACAATAACGTCCAGCCAGGAAAAGTCGTACTTCCCCTTTTCCGTTTCCGTCTTTGCCCAGCCGCTCTGGATGCGGGCGTAGCCCAGTCCCAGTTCTCCCACGTACTTCTTGTAAGCAGAGAAATCGCCATAATCCCGGTCCAGCGTCTCGCAGCCAATGCACCAGCGGGAATGCCCGGTGCCGTCGGAGGGCTTAGTTACCATCGTGCCCACATAATCCAGCGCAGGCTGGTGCTGATGGAATGCTTTCCAGGTCACAGACCAGTGCTGGCCCCATGAAGACAGGGCCATGACAGACAACAGAAAGGACAGTAAAAACTTTTTTACCATGCGAATCCCGTATAATCCTTTTGTATCGTTGAACTTTCGTACCAGCGGCTTCCCTCCGGTTCCTTGAATTCCACTTCCACCTTCCAGCCGTCACCGGCCGGAGAGGCGTCATAATACCAGAATCCCTGGGTTTTTCCGCCGTTGTATGCTGTTGCGTACGCGCTGTTAAGGGTTACGCCACCGTTCCAGAAAAAAGAGAATGCGCACTGGTCCCTGTGGGCGTTGGACAGATGCGTCATTTTGTAGCGCACGCCATCCTTGTTGTAATAGACATTGCAATTGAGGCCCCGCGTTCCGGCATCGAATACCCTGACGAGTATCTTGTCCGTAGGGTCAACTCCTTCACTCCCTTCGAGAAGGGTTTTCCAGTCAAAGTAGAGTTTCCCGTCGGCATCGGCGCAATCATATTTGCCACTGACCGGAGCGTGATAGGAGGCCCCTCCGTCGTAGATACGGAATTGATAGGAGGCGTCCTCGGAGCCTACCGCCTTGAAGGTCTGCCGGACAATGGCATTGCCGTTTATCCGGAATTCATGATAGCCGTTGGGAGAGCCGTCGTTCCCCAGACTGCTGCGCCACAAGCCGCCCAGCGGCGCCATGTTGTGTTCCTCGGACAGGCGTCCGGAAAGGCCCTTCCAGGTGTCGGCAAACTGCCGGTGAACATTATAATGGTTGTGCCCGGAAAAAATGTGGGATTCGCCAAATGTCCTGAGGAGGTTGCGGATATCTCCGGCATGGGCAAAGTCATTGGCGAAAACGGGACAGTGAACACAGATAAGAAGGAGCGTTCCGGCCTTGTCGGAGACGGTGTTAAGGTCAGCCTGCAGCCACGCCCACTGCGCATCAGTGAGCCCTTTTTCAAAGCCGATGGCCTTCCCGTAATCCCCGTCATTGTTATAGCTGAACTGCACGTCGTTAAGGCAAACGATATGCACCTTGCCGATGTTTACGGAGTAGTCCAGTGGCCCATAGACCTTGAACCAGTCCTCTGAGCATTTCAGGGTTGAAGAATAAGAGTTGTTGAAGTCGTGGTTGCCGATGGTCGGAAACATCGGCACGGTCTTTCCGCCTTTCTTTATCTTGGCGAATTCCGCCCTTGATGACGCCAGTTTCTCTGTTACATTGGTGACAAGGTCGCCGGTATTCAGGATAATTACCTTATCAAGCGCTGATACATAGGCATTTATATCCTTAAGCGTCCTGGCGTTATACCTTTCCGTTTCCACGGTGGAACTTGCCCCTTTGTCGTAAAAATGCACATCCGTAAAGGCCAGAACGGAGTACTCGGTCCAGTCTTCGGCGCGGGGAGTGAGGGAAAAGTCGTTCCTGTAGGCTCCGGTTTTCCAGAATGCCGGTTCCCCATCGGCAGCAAGCGGAATTTCGTAGGCCCGGGGAAGCGAAAGATACACGCACCTTGCATCTTCGTGGGCGGCGAACTGATAGACGCCGTTGGCATCTGTAAGCGTGTACTTGTACCCGTCCGTGACCGGAACGCCCGGGATGCCTTTCCCCGTAGAGGAATCTGTTACAAGGCCCACACGGTTGTTTCCGGACAGGATTTTTGTTCCGTTGATGGTCTCCTGCGTGGTATCAGGCACAGTCCCGCCCCCCTGCTCTTGTCCTGCGGGAGGATTCTCCTTCCCGCAGGACAAGGCAAGAAGCAGCAATATGGCGGGTACAAGTTTTCTCATCAGTCGTTAAAGCTCAAATCTACAAGCACCGGACTGTGGTCCGACTCCCAGAGCTCAGTGCTCTGCTGGGAATTGTCCACCCGGTAGCTCTCCACGTTGAACTTGTCGTTAACAAATACAAAATCTATGCGACGGCTGGTTGCACTGGTCCTGAAATAGTGCAGCGTCCCTGTGGAGCCATGCGGTTGCGGGGTAAGCGAATAAGCATCGCGGAGGGTCCCGTCGGCAAGGATGGTCTGGATTACGTCTCCTTCATCTGATGTTGTGTTGTTGAAGTCTCCTGTAAGGATTACCGGGAAGTCGCCGGCCACTGCGTCTATTCGGGGCTTCAATATGCTCCATTGGTATAGCCGGATTTCTTTGTAAACGGGGTCGTAACCTGAAGTCTTACCATCATCGTTCACCTGCAGGTGGACGTTGAAGTGATAGAAAGGCTTGCCTTTATATTCCAACTTTGCCCAGTTACAGGCGACGAGGTTGGGCGTCACAGAATTACCCCCGATATCTTTAAATCCTGTCGTCTTCCGGCTGCTCACAGACGGCGTGTCGCTGTACCAGAACGTGCCGCTATCCAGCAGCGTAACACCGCTTTTCCTGAAGATGGCAGTTACAGAGTAGTTTGATGAGCTCCCCAGCGTGGCAAGGGGAGAGCCACCGTGGGAAGTCCCTGTGACGGAGTATCCTGTGACGGCAGCCTGAATATCGGCAATCTGCTGCGTAGTAGATTCCTGGCTGCCCATTACGTCATAATAACGATAAGGCAGCGCGGCAATCATATTGGCCTTGCGTACGGTTGTCCAGGGCTGTTTTTCATCCGTTGATCCGGAATCCAGCAGCCAGTTGTAACTCATCACCCGCATGAGTTCGGGCATCTCCCGGACAAACATGTCCCCGGCATTGACCGTAACGTCTTTAAGTACCTGCCATTCGTGGATTTTGTTACCTCCAGCATCTGTGAAGTAGGCATAGATGCTGGCATACTCTCCGGTCGGGACAGGGACGTTGAAGGTTTTGGCTTCGTCGGCCACAGCGTCAAAGTTAATCCGGCACTTGGTGTTGTCGGCAGAGCTGTAAGAAGCCACTTCCATGTCGGCGGCAACCGTGGTTGTGAAATCCCCCACAATTCGCATATCCTTGCACACCAGGTGGAAGGCGGTTGCCTCGTCGGGAACCGGGTTGCACACCACCTGGATGAGACCTCCCATATGATGGAAGGCAAGGGTTCCGGCAGTGGGGATGGCCGCCATGGGCGAATGCATGGCATTGGCACTATAGGTATAGGTGGCGGGGTAATTTACGGTCACGGAGCTTCCGGAGAGGCTCTTGAAGCTGCTTTTAGGGTATATTGCCACGTCGGACGGAACCTCCCCTACCGGCAGGTCGGCCATAAAGGTGGCGCTGGCCGTCCCGGCCCCGGAACCAAGGTCAAACGTCCTTATGTTTCCCGCCGATGTATAAACGCCAATCTGGTCCCCGGCCGTCCATGTAACAATGCCTGCCGATGTTACTGCCGCCTTGCTCTCGGCGGCGAATTCCGCCTGGAGCGTGACGGGAACGGTTTCCGCCGCGACGCCCTCCCCTGCGGGAGAAATTTTCCCGCAGGAGAAGGCAAGAAGCGGAAGCGCAAGTGCTAAAATATGCTTTTTCATTGTGCTACTTTACGGTAAATGCCGGTGCCGATGCCACGCCGCTCGCCTGCTCATAAGAGCCCGGCCACATGGCGGAAGTATTGCGGGCCACGCCGCGGATGTCCACGGAGAGGGCCTCTTTCCCATTCACCTTGAGATCTTCGCTCTCAAGCCACGTGAGGAAGCCAGATCCGACACCGGTTGTTCCGCTTATGAGAGTCTTGATGTCTACCAGCGTGGTCTTTGTGAATCCGTCACATACGCCATCCCAGACATAAGCCTTGACTGCACTTCCATCAGGAAGAGTAGCGGCAGTGCCGAGATACTTCTGTGACCATGCGCTGTTATCCGGGAATGCATTCTCATCCAGGGTGGAGGCATTGTACTTGCCGCTCACGCATGAGGTTGGAGTGAATGTTCCGGATACGCTTGTAAGGCTGTATACTGAATTGTACACCTGCATATATCGTGAACTGGCGACAGAGAAAGACAGGCGGCCTGCCCCTTCAGATGTGTTGTTAAGCACAATGCTGTTAATAATTCGACATCCGTTCTCATTTGTAGAACCGTTATATATGGACGCCATACTAGCTTTGTTTGTAGCAGAAGAGCTTCCCACAGATGAGTAGATTGTTGAATTGACGATCACCGTATTCCCGCTTAACTGGGTAAGTGCATTGCTCTTTCCGAAAGGACCGCATATAACACAGTTGTTAAAGCCTACATTGGTGCTGCCTCCGGTAAGAATTCTGTGAGGAGCGGCACTTGCTATCTGTGTGTCTGCTGAACTTTGGCCAAAGTAACAGGCATTTGCATATAGTGATGTGGTTCCTCCGATATATAAATCACAGGCGGCATTGCTGGAAATATTATCTAAAAATACGCATTGACTGAGCTTGACAACAGAAGCATTCGCTGTCTCAATTGAAGATCCATGACTTGTAGAGGTGTTGCCGGTAAATGTGCATCCGACGGTTGTCAAAGATCCGTTACTGACTTCGATTGCTCCGCCTTGTGTTGTAGCATTGTTGTATGCGAAAGCGCAATCTGTAGCATCTAAGGTTCCTCCCACAAAAATGGCACCTCCCTGCTTAGTTGAGCTATTGGGATGGCCCGACTCTCCGAAAGTACAACCGGTTGCCGTTACTGTCCCGCTTTTTGCAATATATAACGCGCCACCGTTGTAGGCTGCTGAATTATCCTTAAACACACAATTTTTCAGAGTCAGGTTGCCGGATGCGGTTACGTATATTGCGCCGCCGTAGCCGTTTGTCCCTGTAGAAGAATTGCCGGTAAATTCGCAATCAGTAAAGGTAGCGGTAGTATTTACTCTTACAGCCCCACCGGTCGGATTGCCAGTTCCTGCATGGTTCGAGTCAACAATTTTACATTTGTTGACGGTGATGTTTCCTCCAATAAGAACCAAAGCACAGCCAAATGCGTTGGCATTGGCACTTGAGTACCCTGTGCTGTTAAAGGTTATTCCTTCAAATAACCAATTACCGTTGCGAGTGTAGAAGGTTCGTCCGGAATCGTTATATATTTTTGTTATATTGGATTCTATGTTCCTGCCTGAAAGGCTATATCCACTCGCGTCAGATGGGTACCCGCCATACATCTTGATTGAACTTCCTGCAGGTGCTTTGGCATCCTTGTCTGGGATCTTATAATCTCCCGCTGCCATATAAATATTCTTGGTGACGGCTGTGGTTGACTGCATGACCTGCAGGAGTTCAGTTACACCACCCGCATCAGTCCAGCTGCTGCCACTTCCTGTTCCACCAGCCTTTATATACAACCTGTCACTGAACCCCGTGGCGAGGGTGCCGATGCTGCGGATTTGCTTGCGGGCGATGACAAGAGGATTGGCGGAACCTTTGTCGCCGATGAGGTTGTCAGACTCGTCAAGGAGCTCGACATAGATGTTGTTTATGCCGATGCCTTTTTCTGCATTCGTCGGGAGCACGGCAATGTAGTATGTGCCGGCGCCGGGAACGTTTACGGTAATGGCTTTTTCACCTTCGCTGACATTCTTGACGGCGGGACCACCGGTAAAACCGATATCCATCTTTCCGGCAATGTAGTCGTCGGAGTGGAGGATGACTTTACGGACAGCGTCGTCGGCAATGGTGAACTTGAGAAGGCCGCAAAGGTTCTTGAATTCAAGCGTGCCGGAGGGGTTGGTCTTGTCCCACTTTGCAACGGCGATGCTGGCGTTTTCAAAAGTACCGTCCTGGACCGTTGGAACGGTGAGGTAGAATGAGAAGAATGAAGTGGCCTTGCGGTAGTCAATGTCAATGGATGCAGGGGAGACGGCATAAAGATGCAGACTGGAGCCACCTCCAGCCTTGTATTCTTCCTCCGTCATTTCGAAAGCGGCAGGCACGCTGGCGGTGAAGGTTGCAACGCCTTCTCCGTCGATGTCTTCTGCAGCAAGAGCATCAGAAGTTGTATTTCCGGGTGTCTCGTCCAGTTCATACACGAACTTGACAGCATCACCAACTGCCCATGCCACAGCACCGGTTTCCTCATTAAGCGTTGTTTTTGTAGGCGAATCTTCCGTGGCGGCCCGGAAAGTCATCTGTACGGTTTCTATTTCAGGTTCCGTAACGGACTCCTTGTTGAAATCCATTTCTTTCTGGTTGCAGGCCACGAACACTGTGAGTGCTGCAACTGGGATAATAAAGTACTTTACCATAGTTTTGTCCTCCTATTCTACCACCCGAAATCATCACCCTCGTCATATCCTTCGATATCGCCCTTCGGGGATGTAACCATGAGAGACTCTCCGGGAGCCATACACAACAGTATGGCTTCCACCTGCGGCGAAACATAGGTTTCGCTTTTTTTTGTTTCTGTGTTCATAATATATTATTCTTTCACTACTATTCGTATGAGCCTGGCCACAGGGCCGTCGTATTGCGGGCATTGCCGCGGATATCAACCGCAAGGGCTTCTTTTCCATTCACTTTGAGTTCTTCGCTCTCAAGCCATTCCAGGAATCCAGCACCCACGCCGGTTGTCCCGCTTATGAGCGTCTTGATTTCCGAAAGGCTTGCGTTTGTGAGCCCCGCACAAGTTCCATCCCAGACATAAGCCTTAATGGCGCTGCCCGACGGAAGTTTCACGGCAGAACCAAGGAACTTCTGTGCCCATGGATTGTTGTCGGGGAATGCATTCTCGTCCAGCGTCCCGGCGTTGTATTTTCCAGCCACACATGAGGAGGGAGTAAAGGTTCCCGAGTTGTTTACGGACCCGTAAACAGCATTGTAAACCTGCATGTATTTCGACGCATTGACCTGAAATGAATACTTAGTGCCGCTATTGTTCAGAACAAGGCTGTTGATGATCCTACATCCATCGGCATCAGAAGAGCCGGGAAGAACGCAGGCTCCGCTTATCTGACCATATAAGGTTGAATTGACGATAATGCTGTTCCCGCCAAGCTGAAGCATTGAATTGGACTTGCCGAAGGGACCGGAGAATACGCAGTTGTTGAATCCTATGTTCGTGTTTGCACCGCAGAGCGTCCTGTGAGGAGGAGCCGTGGCTGGAGTGGAGTCGGGGGCGCTCTGTCCGAAATAGCAGGCATTGACAAACATAGAGGATGTTCCGCCAATGTACAAATCCGCAGCCGAATTCGAAGATGACGCGTTGTCCATGAAAATGCACTGGTTAAGCCTTATGACTGCGGCATTGGACGATTCAATAACTCCACCGTGGCTTGTAGCGGTATTGGAAAGGAATTCGCAGGCGGTGGCAATGAACGTGCCTCCGTCAACATGGCATGCGCCACCCTGGGTTGTAGCCGAATTCCCGGAGAAGACGCAGTCTTCAGCTTCCATCCTGCCACCGGATTCAATTCTGACTGCTCCACCCTGTGTAGAGGCGGTGTTTCCCGTAAAGGTACATCCTTTGATCTTTACCGAGCGATTTGCGGCAACAAAGATGGCCCCTCCACGTGCAGCCGTTGCGCTGTTGTTTTCAAAAGCGCAGCCAACCAGCTGGACGGGCGTTGTGGAGCCGCCAATACGTATAGCTCCGCCACCATTCTTTTCGTTGGAATTTTCCCTGAAAATACAGTTTTTAACGGTAACGTTAAGCACCTTTTCTCCGTTTCTTTCCACAATGAGTGCGCTGCCTGTATCGGCCGACCCTGTAGAAAGTCTTTTGCCACGGTAGAAGGTGATACCGTCAATGAAGAACGTTCCGCTCTGCAGCACCCAGATTCTGGCGTTGTCTTCTCCGTCAAAGATTGTTTCATTCGCGGTGAGGTCTCTGTCTCCGATTGAATAACCGGTCGCATCGGAGGGATATCCTCCGTAAACCCTGAAGGATATATTGCCGTCAGAGGTGCCATTGGAGCCGAAGTTTGAGCTAAAGGGATATGTGCCGCCGGCAATATAAATATTCTTCCCGGCCGTTCCTGCAAGGACAGTTTTAAGCGCCGCCCAGTCTGCTGCGTTGTCCCAGGAAGAACCATCTTTGGTGCCTGCGCCACCAACCTTGACGAAGTAGCGGTCTCCAAATCCCGGGGAAAGCGTTCCCAGTTTCCTGATCTGGCGGCGGACCACAGTGACGTCTGCGTCGGCAATCCTGTCCCCAAGAAGGTTGTCGCTGCCGTCATACAGGGCCACATAGAGGCCAGAAAGCGTGTTGGGCAGCACTCCAATGTAGTACGTTCCTGCGCCTGGAACATTAACAGTGACTGTGTTCTCTCCCGCATTGACAGCAACAACTACAGGTGCGCCCTCCTTAAATGAGATTTGCATTTTTCCTGCAATGCTCTCATGGGAAGAAAGGACGATTTTGCGTACGCTGTCATCGGTAATGGTAAACTGAAGGAGACCACAAAGGTTCTTGAATTCAAGAGCCGCCGTGGGGTGTTCCTTGTCCCATTTTGCGAGGGCGATGGCTGCCTTTTCAAAACTGCCGTCCTGGATAGAGGGAACCGTCACATACAGGTTGGTGCCGTACTCGTGTGCAACCGTCGAAGGATATACGGCATACAGATGGCGGCTGGTACCGGTGAATTCGCTTTCTCCGAAAGTTGCGGGAACAGAAGCGGTAATAGATGCGTGGCTTCCATTCAGTGTGATGCCATCAGAGATAGCCTCTCCGGGTATTTTGTCAACCTCATAGATGAACTTGACCTTATCTCCGGCTACCCAGGAGACGTTGCCGCTCTCGGTATCAAGGCTGGTTTTTGTTCCGGTTTCTGCAATTCCCGTGAATGTCATCTGGACGGTGGGCAACTGCGCATCGGGCGTCGGCACTGATGGTGCACCGGTCTCTGTCTTGTTGCAGGATATGACTGCGATCCCTGCAAGGATAATGTAGTGCAAATACTTATTCATAAGTTTCCTCCTGCTTTTAGAGTACCCAGTCAATGGCATCATTGTCGAAAACGAACCCTTCAGGCTTAAGCCCGTCGGATGCTGTCAAAATAGCAGATTCAATCTGCGTCCATAAGATTTCCGTGCGGGGCGGAATGTATTCTTGTGCTTTCATATATTAATTATTTGATTTTGATGCAGATATCATCGATAAGGGCAGCGCCCTCCTTGTCGGAAGCAAAGGCCACGCGGTCTCCTGCCGACAGGGTTATATCAACGGCATGCTCATACCACTTGTGCGTCTCTGAAGAACCGGACCAGGTGGTGACAGGCTCCGTACT
>CAMZCW010000074.1 GCA_947305045.1 uncultured Bacteroidales bacterium
ACGATGAACAGCAGGTTGAATATCCAGGTGAACGTGCCCACGGAAACATGGGTGAAGCGGAGGCTCAGGACGGTAGGGATGCAGGAAAGCGGTGCGATGCCCAGATTGGATTTGATGGACAGGCCTACGCCCAGTGCTACTATCAGGAGTCCCAGGGTGGAGATGCCATATCGGACCATCAGGCTATTGGTTTTGGTCATAATCGGTGTGGTTAGCAATCTTACGAATGTAAGAAGAAAAAAAGACATATCCAAAGCCGGGAAGAATACCGGCGCATCTCTTGACCAAACGGAATGGAATGGTTATATTTGCAGTTCGTAACGGCTAATAAAATTTTGCGCCATGATTGTAAAAGCATTTGTCCTTAAGCAGCATTCCAGTGGAAGGATTGCCAGCCTCTGTGGGCCGGACACCATCGCAGTTATCCGGCCGCAGCGCACCATCGAAAGCATGTTCCGCGAGGCCATCCGTAAAACCATCCAGGAGAAAAAGTCGGCCCGGGAGGAATTGGAGGCCATCCAGAAGTACTTCCTGGCCCTCTCCGTAACGCCCGCGTACACGGAAACGGTGGAAAAAACCATCGACACCATTTCCACCTACCTTAGGGAAGCCATGTACGTGCAATCATCGTCCATCGCCATTGAGGACTATGTCATGGCCAAATGCGCCCGCCTGTGTGCGGAGGCCGTGAACCAGCATGTGCAGGGAAAACTCCTGGACGGAACGGAACTGATGATTTGCACCAGTGACGCAAAAGGCGATCAACACTTTGACTGGAACGCTTCCCAGCAGCAAATTGCGGCCAGGTGCAAGGGCGATGGCCCGCTGGTGATTTCCGGCGGGTACGGCAGGCTCACTTCCGGCTATGTGGTACGTGTGGGAAAGGACGGCGCCCATCTGATGGCGGCGCTCATCGCCGCTGTTTTAAAGGCCGATACGATTGAATTCCATGTGGAAGCCCATGGTGTAGAGGGCCTGGATGCCATTACCTATGACGAAGCCGCGCACTACTGTGCTTCGGATCGCGCTCCTTTTTCCTCCTATGCCATCTGGCCGGCCAAGAATGCGGGCATCCCCATCCTGGTAAAAGATATCGAGGACCATCAATTCCAGGGAACGCTTATTTCCACGGGCTCCGTGCACAAAACGGCGGTGCTTGCGGACAAAAACCTGGATCTCATTACGGTCTATGGTACGGGCTTGCTGGGTCGCGTGGGTATGTCCGGCGCCATCTTCTCCTGCCTGGCAACGGCGGGCGTCAACGTGCGTTTCATCGCCCAGACTTCTTCCGAATATTCCATCAGCTTTGCGGTCCGCTCCCAGGATCAGGAACGGGTCCAAACGGCTATCCGCGGCTTGTTCAAAGACAATCCGCTGCTCCCGCTGGACGACGTTGTGGTGCTGAACCAGTCGGTGGGTATCGTTACGGTTTTTGGCAGCCGTATGCGCAACCTGCCCGGCACATCCGCTGCCGTGTACGGCAAACTTGGAGAGGCCGGCATCAATATTATTGCCAGCGCCCAGGGCGGGGAGGAACTCAGTATCTCCGTGGTGGTAGCTGCAGAGGATGTAGATAAGGCAGCCAGCCTGTTTCAATAAAAAAACCGGGGTGCTCCCCGGTTTTTTTATTTGATGATGCCTTCTTCCTTGAACACTTTGGTGAGGGCCTCTACGGCGCGATCCACCTGTTCGCGGGTGTGCGTGGCCATGAGGGAGAAGCGGATGAGCGTATCTTCCGGGGCGCATGCCGGCGGAATCACGGAATTGATGAATACGCCCTCGTCAAAGGCGCGTTTGGTGACGATGAAGGTTTTCTCCATGTCGCGCACATACAGCGGGATAATGGGGCTTTCCGTATCTCCAATCTCGAAGCCGGCTTCTTTGAAACGGCGGAGAGCATAGTTGGTGACATCCCACAGGTTAGTGATGCGCTTGGGCTCCTTCTGGATAATGTGCAGGGCTTCCAGGGCGCTGGCCGTTGCAGCGGGCGTATCCGAAGCCTGGAAAATGTACGTACGGGCAGTGTGACGCAAGTAATTGATAATGACGCTGTCTGCCGCAATGAAACCGCCAATGGCCGCCAGGCTCTTGGAGAAGGTACCCATAATCAGGTCTATCTCCTTGGTAAGGTGGAAGTGGTCGCAAACGCCGCGGCCCTGCTTGCCAAAGACACCCAGGCCATGGGCTTCGTCCACCATGATGGCTACGTTGTCGTACTTGTGCTTGAACTCAACAATCTCCGGCAGTTTGGCCAGGTCTCCTTCCATGGAAAACACGCCGTCCACCACAATGAGCTTCACGGCATTCTTGGGGCAGCGTTTGAGGCAGCGCTCCAGATCCTTCATGTCGTTGTGCTTGTAGTGGAGGCTCTTGGCGAAGGACAGGCGGCGGCCGTCCACGATGGAAGCGTGGTCGCGGTCATCGCAAATGATGAAATCGTCCTTGGTGAGGAGCTGGGGGATAACGCCGCTGTTGACAGTGAAGCCGGTGGAGAATACCAGGGCCTCATCTTTGCCCACAAAAGTGGCGAGTTCTTTTTCCAATTGCACGTGAATGTCCAGCGTGCCATTCAGGAAACGGGAGCCGGCGCAACCGGAACCGTATTTTTTCAGGGCTTCGATGCCGGCGTTGATGACGCGCTCGTCACCGGTGAGGCCGGTATAGGCGTTGGAACCGAACATGAGGATTTGCTTGCCGTCCATGGTAACTTCGGTGCCCTGTTTGCTGGTGATTTGGCGGAAATAGGGATAAATTCCTCTTTCCTGCATCTTCTGCGGAAGGTCATACTTGGCCAGTCTCGCGTGTAAAAGTCCCATATTATATTGTAGGTTTTAGTCTGTTTAAACATGCAAAATTACTAATTTTTTTTGTATCTGCACATTTGTGGGGATTTTTTCGTAACTTTGAGGGCTTATTAAAACTATATTATGGAAGAGCGTAAACTCAATTTTCTGGAAGAAATCATAGAGAAAGACCTTGCGGAAGGCAAAGTGGACAGCATCATGACCCGTTTCCCGCCGGAACCCAACGGGTACCTGCACCTGGGACACGCCAAGAGTATCTGCCTGAACTTTGGCCTGGCGCAGAAGTATGGCGGCAAAACCAATCTTCGCTACGACGACACCAACCCCACCAAGGAAGACACCGAGTACGTGGACTCCATCAAGGAGGATATCAAGTGGCTGGGCTTTGAGTGGGACAAGGAACTGTACGCCAGCGACTATTTTGACCAGCTGTACGCCTGGGCGGAGGAACTCATCCAGCGTGGGCTGGCCTATGTCGATGACCAGAATCAGGACCAGATTCGCGCCGGCCGCGGCACCGTGGACAAACCCGGTACGCCCAGCCCCTGGCGGGACCGCTCCGTGGAGGAAAACCTCAAGCTCTTCCGGGAAATGAAGGCCGGCAAGTATGCGGAAGGGGAGAAAGTGCTCCGCGCCAAAATCGACATGGCCCATCCCAACATGATGTTCCGGGATCCGCTCCTGTACCGCATCAAGTTTGCGCACCATCACCGCACCGGGGACAAATGGTGCATCTACCCCATGTATGACTTTACCCATGGCCAGTGTGACTCCATTGAGCACATCACCCATTCCATCTGCACGCTGGAGTTTGACGTCCATCGTCCGCTGTATGACTGGTTCATTGAAACACTGGGTATCTATCCCTCTCACCAATATGAATTTGCACGCCTTAACCTAACGTATACCTTAATGTCCAAGCGCAAGCTCCTGGAGCTGGTGCAAAAAGGGCTGGTGAGCGGCTGGGATGACCCTCGCATGCCCACCCTCTGCGGTGTGCGCCGCCGCGGCTACACGGCCAGGGCCCTGCGCATGTTCTGTGACAAAATTGGCGTGAGCAAGCGGGACCAGCTCATGGACCTGCAGCTGCTGGAGTGGTGCGTGCGCCAGGACCTCAACGAGCGCTCCAACCGCTACATGGTGGTGCAGGATCCCGTCAAGCTCACCATTACCAACTGGCCGGAAGGCAAGGTGGAATGGTTCGACTGCCCGCTCAACCCGGCGGAACCGGACGGCGCCAAGCGCCGCGTCCCGTTCACCGGAGAGCTCCTGATAGACCGGGCAGACTTTATGGAAGACGCCCCCAAGAAGTTCTTCCGCCTCAAGCCGGACGGTGAGGTGCGTCTCAAGTACACCTATATCGTCAAGTGTAACGAGGTCATCAAGGACGATAACGGGGAAGTGGTGGAACTCAAGTGCACCTATGACCCTTCACCGGAGTACCGTTCCGTCAAGGGCACCATCCATTGGGTGAGCACCCAGTTTGCCAAGGAGCTGGAGGTTCGCAATTACGACAAACTCTTCACCCTGGCGGATATGTCCCAGGTGCCGGAGGATAAAGACTACAAGGACTTCCTGAATCCGGAGTCCCTGGTCATCGGCAAGGGCTGGGCAGAACCCGCCCTCCTGGAAGACCAAAGCGGCATTGCCGTGCAGTTTGAGCGCACCGGCTATTATGTGCAGGACAAAGACTCTACGCCGGAGCACCCCGTCTTCAACAAGACCACGGCGCTGAAGGACAGCTACAAACCGGAATAATCGTCAAAGCCCTTTCGTTCTGAAGGGGCTTTTTTAACGGCGGAAAAGAAGGGCCACCAGCGGCTTGAACTGGCGGGTAAGGACCAGTGCCAGCAGGTACACGGTGCCCATGATGCCGGCCTTGACGGCAAAGGCGCCCGCCAGCGGAAGCGCCGGGAGGAAGGTGCAGCCGTATCCGGAGAGGGCCACGGCCCCCATGACGCCGAGGTCCGGCAGCAGTCCTTGAAGGAAATCCCGCGTGCGGAACCCGAAGGACAGATGCACCAGGATGTAGAAGGTGGCCACGAACTGCAGGTTATAGGCGATGGCTACGTTCCGCGCCACGGCCACAATACTGCCTTCCGCCAAACCGGCAATGATGAACACTACCACCATGATGGCATTCATGCTGCCGCTCCACAGGAGCCGCCGGGTGTCTCCCAGGCTTTGGAAAATGGTTCCGGCCGATGACAGAATCATCTGCGCCCACATGGCCAGGGACATCCACTGGAGGCAAGGAATGGCCGGCAGCCACTGCGGGCCGTACAGGATGGGAATGACTTCCTGGCTGGCGAACCAGAAAAACGGGGTAATGAACGCCCCCAGCAGGGACAGCACTTTCACTACCTGCCGATACTTCTGGTAAATATACGCTTTGTCGCTCTGGTGCTCCGACAGGATGGGGTGCAGCACCGGCGTAATCACGTGGGTAAGGTTGTTCACCGGGTACAGCATCAGCTTATAGGACTTGTCATAATGTCCCAGCTGCTCAGGTCCCATGTACTTGCCGATGAGGAGGTTGTCCAGGTTGCGGGCAAAATAGTTGATGAGGTTGAAGCCAAAGAGGTACCCGGAATAGCTGCGGATTTTTTCCAGGCTTACCCGGCTGGGTTTCCGGGCCATGGGCGGCCGCGTGGAGAAATAGTTCCAGCCGAAGATGAACATGGCATCCAGGATGGCCTGCGCCACCAGGGCATAATATTTAAGGCCCGTCAGCGCCAGCCCGATCCCCACAATGCCCGAGGTAAGGCAGGCGCACAGGATGCGGAGCGCCACCTTCCTGAATTCCTTTTGCTTGAGCAGCAGTGCGTTGGGAACGACATTGAGCGTATTGAAAAACAGCTGGACCGACAGCAGCATGCCCACGGGAACCAGCGCCCGGTTGCCATAGAAATGCGCCATGGGGAAGGAGAACAGCGCAAAAGCGCCCATCAGGATGAGTCCCAGCCGCAGCGAGAACGCGAAAATACTGCCGATATCCTCCCGGCTCAGCGCTTTGTTCTGGATAATGCCGGCGCCCAGCCCCATGTCCGAGAGCAGGCTGAAGAAGGTGGTGAACACCATGGCCACGGCCACTACGCCAAAGTCTTCCGGCACCAGGATACGGGCCAGCGCCGCATTGAACAGCAGGCGCAGCACCAGCGTGGAGTAGCGGGCGGCGGCATTCAGGTAAACCGCCTGTTTGATGGAAGAAGTGGCCATGGGTCAGCGGCTTATCAGGTTAAGCAGGACCTCCATGGAACGGACGCTCTCCTGCAGTTTCATTTTCTCTTTTTGTGCATTGCTCCGATAAGCCTTGTCGGTAGCGACGTCCTCCAGGTGCAGTACCTGGACCTGGGGACTGTACAGCAGGGCGAGTCCTTGCCGCAGGCATTCGCAGTGCAGGATATCCTCCTCAAAATAGAGGAAGGTGCCCGGATGGAAAGCGTATTCCCGTACCCGGATAAAATCCTGTGAGAACACATAGCAGGCCCCGTGCAACACTACATTGCGTGCCGATTCTCTCCACGGCCTCTCTTCCGGGACCGGAGGAGCTGGCCGGAAGGCCTGTTTGATGCGCCATTTAAAGCGCCTCCAGGCAAAATGAGCGAGGTTTTTCCGGTAGCGCTCCAGCCGTTCCTGCAACTCCTCCCGGGTAAAGCCCTTCAGGTGCGCCGGATTCTGGTGAACACCGGTGCCGGGATTCAGGATGTCCGGCCCCAGCACGGCAAACGGCGTTTCCCGGTAAAGCGCGGCCACCTTGTCGATAAATGCCGTATCCGGGATGAGGACGTCGTTGTTGAGGACTACCATGAACGAACAGGTGTAATGCTCCCGCAAATAGTTGTATCCCAGGTTGTTGCCGCGCGCGAACCCCGCATTCTCCGGGCTTGGGAGTACGGTGACTTCCGGATTCCCGGCAAAATGGGCCGCCAGGCGCTGTCCGGAGCCGTTAGGGGAGGCGTTGTCCACAATGACCACGTGTTTTTCTCCGGCAAGCCCCAGGAGGCTTTCCGTGCACTGCAGCGTCATCTCATACGCCAGGTAATGAAGAACAACGAATCCGGTCATACCAACAAACAAAGGTAATGATTTTGTGCTTTCCTTGCAAAATGTTAATTTTGTATCGGCATGAAAAAAGTGATTTATACCGTCCTTACGGGGAACTATGACCATCTGGCGCAGCCGGAGGTGGTGGACCCCGCGTGGGACTATGTCTGCTTTACGGACAAGGCCGGGCAGGACGGTGTATGGCAGCTTCGGGAGATTCCCTTTGCATCGGCCTGCCCCATCCTGCGGGCCCGCTATGCCAAATTGCATCCGCATCAGCTGCTCCCGGAATATGAGATTTCCGTGTTCATGGACGCCAACCTGTGCATCACCGGGGAGGCTTTTTATGCGCGCCTGGCGGCCGTAGATGCCCCGCTGGCCCTGCTGGAGCACCCCTCGCGGGACTGCGTGTACGAGGAACTTCGCTACTGCTACCGCAAGGACAAACTCTCCACCCGTGCCGCCCGGAGCCTTTTGCGTTCATACAAACAGATGGCCATGCCGCGTCACTGCGGACTCTATGAAACCAATGTGGTGCTGCGCCATCACATGGATGCGGCTGTGGTGGCCCTGGACAATCGGTGGTGGACCCTGCTGGAGACATCCCGCTGCACACGGGACCAGCTGAGCCTCACGCCGGCCCTGCACCTGGAAGGGTTGCAGCCTGCGCTCCTGCTGGGCAAAGGCCTGAATGCCCGCAATGTGCCCTATATCCGCTATTCGCTCCATCCGTTGACGGGCAGGGAAAATGTGCCCGGAAAGCTCAATTGGGCCAATCTGAAGTACAACCTGCGCCTGTTGTGGCGCCAATGCAATCTGCTATGGCTCAGGTAAGTGTGGTCATTGTCTGTATGGGAGACCCCGCCGTGCACCTGTATGCCTGCCTGGACAGCATGCTCGCGCAGAACCGGACGCCGCTGGATGTCTGGGTGGTGGGCTATCTCATGCGGGCAGAGCACCGGGAGGCCCTGGCCGCCCGCTATCCCGCCATCCATCTTATCGAAAGCGGGGAAGTACGGGGCTTTGCAGAGAATAACAACCTGGCCTTGAGGCAGATAGACAGCGATTACTGCTTTGTGGTCAATGACGATACCCTCCAGTCCATGCCGGTGGTGGACCGCCTGCTGGAGGACCTGAAAACGCTGCCGGAAAATGCTGCCGTGGTGCAGCCCAAAATTGTTTTTGCAGACGGCCGCGTGCAAACCTGTGGCCGCACCCCCTGGACCCCCTGGCGCTATGCCAAGCACTACTTGCATTTGGTCGATGAAGGAAAGACGGAGGGCACTTTAGGTCCCACGTCCGAAGAAAAATATTTTTCGTGCGGTTGCTCGAAAAACCATTTTTCTTCGGACATCGCAACGCCAACGCACGATCATGAGCTATTGCAAACTTATACGTTAAATGGCGCGTGTTTTCTGATTAAGACAGCGGTGTTTAGGAAGATGGGGTGGTTCGATGAGCGGTACTTCTTTACGCCGGAGGACATTGCGCTGGGGCATGCGCTGAACGATGCCGGTTATACGGTGTGGGTGCATCCGGAGGTGAGCATAACGCACCTGGCCGGGGGCTCGGTGAGTGCCATGGAGCAGGCTATCAAGCCCGCCCGTGTGCGCGGCTCCTTGATTTTCTATGGCGAACCGCTGTGGCTCAAGTGCTTTGTCTGGAGCGTGGAACTGGCACGATATATTAAAAACAGTATCCTGTGCCGAGAGGAGAACAAACAAACGGCCCGCAATGTGATGTATGCCGTTTTTTCCAAGGAAACGCCCAAAGAAATCTTCCTAAAGTTCAAGGTATGAGCCGCGTCCTTGTCATTATTGTTTCCTATAACGGCATGCCCTGGCTGGAGCGGTGTCTCGGCTCCGTGTACCCAGGGGCAAATTCGGGCTGTTTTGCCCCGGAGTCGTCCGAACCCCCCTGTCCAGGGGCAAATTCGGGCTGCTTTGCCCTGGAGTCGTCCGAAACCCCCTGCCCAGGGGCAAATACGGGTCAATTTGCCCCGGACTTGTATGTGTGGGACAACGATTCCACGGACGGGAGTGCGGATTATGTGGCGAAGCACTTCCCCGGGGCGCACCTGGTGCGCAGCGCGGAGAACGTGGGCTTTGCCAAGGCCAACAATATGGGCTTTCAGTACGCCCTGGACCACGGCTATGACTACGTTTACCTCCTCAACCAGGATGCCTGGCTGGCCCCCGGCGCCCTGGAAACCCTCGTCACCACCGCCCAGGCCCACCCGGCCTACGCTGTCCTAAGCCCCCTCCAGTACCAGGACGGCTACCAAGCCTTCGATCCGCAATTTGCCAAGCTTTATCATGGCTCGGAGGAGGGTATGGGGTTACAAACCCATGGCCACCCTCGGCCGTGCCCCGCAAGGGCAGATATCCCCTCGGGGATTATAGGGGGAAAATCTCTCCCGGGACGGGAGGGGCCCACAGCCCCGTCGTCAGCCGCGTTGCGAAATGGGAGGGGGCGCGAAGCGACGGTTTGTAACCCCATGCCCTCCGCAGAACCTGTTGAGGTTAAACGTATTATGGCGGCGCACTGGCTGGTGCCGGTGGGGGCGCTGAAGGCCGTAGGGCCGTTCGAGGAGGAACTGTTCCCACTGTATGGGCAGGACGACGACTGGTGCAATCGGGCAAGGTATCACGGCTACAAGGTGGGCGTGGTGCCGGAGGCCAAGGCCGTGCACGACCGTGCGCGGCGGCAGGAATCCAAGGAAAAGGTGATTCATCGGAACTATTACACCGGCTCGCTCGTGCGCCTGTGCAACGTGAACCGTCCGCTCTGGGAGCGTTTTCTTTTTGTGTGTCTGTTTACGCTGGTAAAAAGCGTAAAATACGGCAGTGTGCTGCCCCTGAAGTACTTTTGGCAGCTCTGTCACCAGTTTCCTGCCATCCGGCGCTGTCGCAATCGGAAGGTATAATATTTGTAATATCGGCTTAAGTTATTTATCTTTGTAAGATTTAAGATTACATGACAAAATGGCAATAGCAGATATTCT
>CAMZCW010000075.1 GCA_947305045.1 uncultured Bacteroidales bacterium
TACACTTTCAGGGATGGTAATACTTGAAAGGCTTGTACAACCAGAGAAAGCAGAACCACTTATAGAGGTAACGTCATCGTACAACTGAATAGTTTCAACAGTTTCTAGCGAACTATTGAAAAGCTTCGAAATAGTTTGTGAGACAACATATTGACCACAGGCCATCGTTCGCAAGCTGCAGTAGGCGAAAGCAGAATCGCCTATGGATGTAACACTTTCTGGAATGTTAATACTTGAAAGGCTTGAACAACCAGAGAAAGCATAAGAGCCTATGGATGTTACACTTTCAGGGATGGTAATACTTGAAAGGCTTGTACAACCAGAGAAAGCAGAATTGCCTATGGATGTTACACTTTCAGGGATGGTAATACTTGAAAGGCTTGTACAACCAGAGAAAGCAGAATTGCCTATGGATGTTACGTTTGCAGGGATGGTAATACTTGAAAGGCTTGAGCAACCATAGAAAGCAAAATTGCCTATGGATGTTACGTTTGCAGGAATGTTAATACTTGAAAGGCTTGAGCAACCAGAGAAAGCCTCAGCGCCTATGGATATGACGCCGATAGGGAGGGAGATACAAGCTAGTTTACTGCAACTAGAGAAAGCTGTAGGCTCTATGGTCCTAACACCAGTTGGAATATTAATATCACTCAAGTTAGTACAATTACTAAAAGCAGATTTACTTATAGATGTAACGTCATCGTATAACTGAATAGTTTCAATAGTATTAAGTGAGCTATTGAAAAGCTTCGAAATAGTTTGTGAGACAACATATTGACCACAGGCAATCGTTCGCAAGCTGCAGTAGGAGAAAGCATAAGAGTCTATGGATGTTACACTTTCAGGAATGGTAATACTTGAAAGGCTTGTACAACCAGAGAAAGCATAGGATCGTATGGATGTTACACTTTCAGGAATGTTGATATTTGAAAGGCTTGAGCAACCATAGAAAGTATAGGATTCTATGGATGTAATCCTTTCGGGAATATCAACTTTTGCCAGACTTTGGCAACCACGAAATGCACTTTCTCCAATTGATGAAACTTCTCTTGGGATATTAATACTTGCCAGATTGTGACAATCTTGAAATGCATTTTTACCAATAAAAGATATACCATTAGGGATATCTATGTACATCAAACTATTACAGCCATTAAAGGCTCCATCATCTATCGAAGTAACATCACCTAATAATTGTATCCTCTTTAATGTTTTATAAGAATCCGGAAAAGATGTACACAAGTTAAGCGAAACAATATATTGCCCACAAGTAATACTGCTTAGACCGCTACAGCCAGTAAAAGCCCACTCCCCAATGGATGAAACACTAGACGGGATGGTAATACTTGAAAGACTTGTACAATAATAGAACGCCCATTTACCTATAGATACGAGTTTATTTGGAATCGTAATCACTATCATATTATTACACCCTTCAAAAGCCCAATCTTCAATAGAGGTGATATTGGAAGGGAGGTTGACGGATACAACTTTTGAGCATTCTCTAAAGATTGGCGGAAGACTTGTAGTAGATTCTAAAACGACTACATTATAACCAGACTCTTCATCCTTATAATGCTCTAGAACATTATTCGTTGTATATAAGTCGACCAATGAACTGTCAGTTGTTTTATATAGAATAACATTATCTTCAGGGATAACAGTGTCGTAAGGACTATCTTCATCGGCCTTTTGGATTCTACCCCAAATTGATCTTCTAACTACAACTGGCGTGTTTGAAACCAGACTAGCCTCTATTATCATTTTTGAGTATTCTTTGTAAAACTCTACTGTGTAGCCCTGAGGAAGATCTGCTGGTAAACAAGACAAATAATACCATTCTCCCACATTGAATGTGGAATCTTTAGGAGCAATTAATTCTACCGATGATTCTTTCTCAATAATTTCCGAAACGACCGGATATCCGGATTCGTCAAAGATTACTTTTACTTTTCCGGCAAGGACTTCACCGTTATTGCCTTTGAAAACGATTCTATCAATGCCATCTGCTGTTATGGACACTTTAATCCCACCACAGAGATTGCGGAATGATAGTGTGTGTTCATCGCTTTTAGCAAGCATCACAAAGGCATCCTTATCAAATGTTGACGAACTTGCAATCTGAGAACTTGGGACAGAAAGGGTAACTGCCTCTCCGTCATAAGAATTTGACCTGCTATATGGATAAACGGCGACAAATGATTGCCCGTCAGACTCTTCAAAATTATCATCAGTAATGAATTCTGTATTTGGTGCCTCTTCCTTAAGTGTCGAGATGAACTTATATTGATTCTTGCCAAAAACATTGATTGAATCTTCTGGGGACCAATATATTTTTCCATCATTTTGCAGGATTGTTTTTGTTGCCGTTGACTGTTCAAGAGTGGCGGAAAAAACTACCTCCTTATTTGGAATGATATCAGAGGTATTATCGTCATTTACGGTCTTGACTACTTCCTTTGAGCAACCTATAAGGCACGTTACTACTAAGCAAATAATGCCTTCTATTATTCTTTGTTTCATATCTAAATTGAAATAATTCTTTATTTCCAGATTTCTTCTGCTGTACCCTCATTACCGACACCAGATCCTATAACAGAAATAGTGCACAAGGCTGTTTTGCCATCTGCATTAAGAGTAATGATCGTTTTTCCCGGCTTTAACGCAGATACTACACCATCGTTATTAACAGTTGCAACATCAATATTGGAGGAACTCCAAGTCAATGGTTCTCTCAAATCTGCGTCAGAAGGATTGAGCGTTGCGTGTAATGTCAGGTTTGTTCCTTCAAACATACTTGCGGAAGACCTGTCCAGAGAAACAGATAGAAGCGGGACAAGAACTGTTATCTCGACTTGTTTTTGCATATCCCGATTAGATGCTGTAATGGTCACCTTCCCGGGATTAACCGCAGTAACTCTTCCACCATCAACTACGGCTATTTCATTATTAAAACTGCTCCAAGACAGCTCTGGATAAGTAGCATTTGACGGAATAACCGTAGCAGAAATAGTTGTTTTTTCACTTGGGTATAGAAAGGTCTTTTCTGTGGACAGTTCAATGTCGGAAACACGGTGATAATCTACCGTGACCCGACAACTAGCTTCTTGTCCATCGGCAGAAGCATAAATGAGGGCGGAACCCTCTTTCACAGCATAAACTATTCCACCGGGGTTGGAAACTGTGGCAACATTGTTATCAGAACTATACCAGGCGATAGTCTTATCCGTAGCATTATCGGGTTTAATCGTCGCAATTAGTGTCTCATTATCACCCACAAACAACTCCAGAGACGTTTTATCAATTACCACTGCTGTAACCGGGACGTTCTTTGCAGAAACCACAACACTACAAGTTGCATGGCATTCTCCTACCTGGGCAATAATCTCAGTACTGCCCTCAGACAGAGCCGTCACCACTCCATCTTTACTGACGGTTGCCACCGAGGGCTTAGAACTTGTCCAGGAGACTGTCTTATCTGTAGCATTATCAGGAAACACTGTGGCAATTAGAGCCTCATGATTGCCGACAGTAAGCTTCAATGACACCTTGTCTAAGGAAACCTTCGTTACTGCGACCATCACCTCTTCTTCGCCAGGTTGTTTTACAGCATTACAGCCCCAAACAGCAATCAATGCTATAAGACAGGTGCATACATTACAATGTAATGCTAATAACTGTTTTCTCATACCTTATGAATAGCCTTAAATATGTACACAAAAAGCGCGGGCGTGAACTTGTCCGGTAGTGGTCGTAGGAAACCAAAGCAGGTACAAGTCACGCCCGCTAAATACCACGAAGGTATCTATTGCGGGCGTTTACGACTTGCTGCTGAACCTGCTAAAAGAAATTTCCTACGTTTCTACTCGGTCAGAGCAAATTGCAAACGCTAATTTGTCTATGTATGAGGCCGTTATTGGCCCGCAGAGACAAATATAGCGATTATTTCCCAAAATGCTGCGCTACCGGACGATTTTTCGCCCGACACAAAGATAAAGACCTGCCTCCGGATGGCAAGTTGTCTTTTAATGTCTTTTTTCCGAGTAAGGAGAGAATTTCTTGAAATTGGCAACCAGGTTCCTGTAGTACCTGAGTTCGTCTGCCGTTAGGTTGATGGCCTTGTCATACAGGGAAGGAAGCGATCCATACTTGGCATACAGACGGTGTGAGTAATCTAAGCCCAGGGTTTCATTCAAGGAAGTGATGGCCTGAATATCATCTGCAGAAAGCCCCGATGTCACTTGACGCAAGACGGGATCTATATCATATGTCACATAATCTATATGAATAGGGAGGAATTCCCGGTATCCCGCCTGCTCCATTTCTTTACAGACTTGGTTGAAAGCGTCTTCCCAGGCCTGACGCAGTGTCGCTTCAGCCTTTGACAGTGCTGTGTTTGAATTAATTGATGAAGATGGATTCGCCTTTCGTGATGCCGGGGCAGGTTGAGTCTCGGCCTCGGGTGATTTGACCCAGGCAGAATCCGGCATGTCATTAATGTCCTGGACGGCCGGTTCAAATTGACTCCGTATATTGAAATAGTAGATTCCAAGCGCCAGAGCCGTGATTAATAGAACAAGGATAACCCACAACGGCCTTTGCAGATGCTCCCAGGCAGCCTTCAACTCATCAATGTTCCTATATCTTTTGTCCGGTTTGTCTTGGCAGCATTTCCGCGCAATCCAAGCATATCGGCCCGGAAAAAGGTCCCGCATGAGGCGGCCGAGGGAGTAGATGTCGCTGCGGGCGTCGGTGGGTCGATGGGCCAGCAGTTCCGGAGAGGCGTACTGCCGCGTGCCGCCCAGGCCCTTTTCCAGGGCGTGCGCATCGCCATCGGCAAAACCCAGGTCGATGAGCTTGACGTCATTGTCGGCCTCGGTAATGAGGATGTTCTCCGGCTTGATGTCGTTGTGGATGATGCTTTGCCGATGCATGGCTCCGACGGCCTCCAGCAGCTGCCCGAACACCCGCCTTCGTGCCTGAAGGGAGGGTTTTTCCTGCAGAAAGGCCGCAAGGTTGCGCCCCCGGATATATTCCATGACGATGGCCGGGCCCACGGGCGTGCGCTCTTCCCAGCCAATGGCCGCAGCAATGAAGGGATGCTGCAGGCTTAGGGACAGGTCATACTCCCGCTTGAGCATCTCCAGCCCCCGGGCGTCCGAGGCCGTTTTGAGCACGAAACGCTTGCCCGCCCTCTGGGCAAGGTACAGGCGTCCTTCCTTGATGGTTTCGAGGATGGTGTAGTGGCCGTCGGCCAGGCTTGGCGTAATCTCCCTCAGGGTTTCGCTTTCAATTACTGACATAAAAAGACATTGCAATGCAAAGATATTGTTTTTAACTTTGTCACGCAATGTCAGTTTCAGTAAATATGCCGGAAGTAACGGCCCTGCGCGGGCGTGTGGAAGAGGTTTTTGGGCAGCCTCTTCAGACGCACAACAGCTTCCTCTCGCTGGTGGACGCCGTTGAGGCTGCGCTTCGGGAACATCTGTCGGAAAGCACGCTGGAGCGTCTCTGGGCCTATTCTACCCGGGGCGCCGATGCCGTGTCTCTCCGGACGCTGGACGTCCTTTCCCGATATGTGGGCGCCGCTTCCTGGAAGGATTTCCGCAGCGGGCTCAAGGCGTCGTCGGCCGTTGAGTCGGAGGAATTTACGGGAGAGTCGATTGTCTCCACGCGCCTGGAACCGGGTGCCCGCCTCCAGCTTGGCTGGCTGCCGGACCGGCTGATTACGGTCACGTACATTGGGTATAACCGCTTTGTGGTGGAGGAGTCCCTGAATTCCAGCCTGCAGCCCGGCGACAGCTTCGAGTGTCTGCAAATCCAGGCCGGTCGGCCCCTGTACCTGGACCGTTTCCGCCGCGCCGGTTCGTCCGCCGAATCCCGCTATGTGGCCGGTGAACGCCATGGCCTCACCTCCGTTAAAACGTTATAATGTGAATCGAAGATAATGGGGCACCAAAAAAGCATCGCCAACGCGATGCTTTTTCCCGTAACCGTGGTATTCTCGAACCTTTTGCTGGAGGGGATAGTACGTTTGTGGGAAATGCTGTTTTTTTTTGCCGAATCCAAAGCACTTTCCTCTTGCGTCAGAAGAATCTGTTTTGTACCTTCGCAGAAAGCAATATTTGTATGAGTCATAAGGAGGCGCTCCAACTGTTTGGAGACAAAAAAATTAGAACCGCGTGGAGCGAAGAGGAAGAGAAGTGGTACTTCTCTATTATTGATGTGGTTTCCGTACTTACAGAAAGTGTAGACGCTTCTTCGTATTGGAGAAAACTAAAAGAGCGGCTACTCAAAGAGGGGAACGAAACCGTGACAAATTGTCACACTTTCAAAATGAGAGCAGCTGACGGCAAAATGCGTCAAACAGATGTTGCCGATCAAGAACAATTATTCAGACTGATACAATCTGTACCTTCACCTAAAGCTGAACCATTCAAACAGTGGATGGCTAAGGTTGTCAGCGAGCGGATTGACGAGATGCAGGACCCAGAACTGGCCATAGACCGGGGATATGAGTATTATCGCAGGCTAGGGTATTCCGAAGCTTGGATCAATGAGCGAATGAAGGGGAAGGATGCCAGAAAGGCTCTTACAGATGAATGGAAGCGCACAGGGGTTGCTGGTCAACAGTACGCGACGTTAACTGATATTATCACCCAGGAATGGTCAGGTATGACCACGCGGCAGTATAAAAATTTCAAGGGGCTGAAAAAAGAAAATCTACGGGATCATATGACGCGGACAGAGAGCGCCTTGAATACTTTGGCCGAAGTTGCCGCTACGGAGTTATCCCAAAAGATTGACCCCAAAGGGTTTTCTGAGCAGAAATCTGTCGCTAAACGAGGTGGCCGTGTCGCTGCGACTGCAAGAAAAGAGTTGGAGAAACAATTGGGACAGAGTGTGGTTACCCGTCAGAATGCCAAGGCTCTTCATGGACCGGAAGCGCCGGAACAAATAGAAGAACAATAAACCTTTGCCACGTTGGCGGAAAAACGCCCGCAGTGGGCTTCTGCTAGTCAACGCGGCAAAGGACAATCAGTGCGTCCGGATGGGGCACCAAAAAAGCATCGCGGAGGGGAGGTCCGGAGGCCGTAGGCCGACCGAGGGGGTGTCGGGGATTCTTCCCCCGTGAATCGAAGATAATGGGGCACCAAAAAAGCATCGCAAACGCGATGCTTTTTTGTGTGCCCAGAGCGGGAATCGGTATTTTAAAACGAGGTAAACCAAAATCAATCAAATTGAGTTGTAAATCAATTGTTTATAAATATATTAATTGACTCTGTTTTGTAAATGTTGTGCAAAATTGCAATTCTGTTGTGCAAAAATCGTATATTTGCACAACGTAAATTTGGTCGCTTATGGAACGGATTGTAATATTTGCCAGGACAACGAAAACGGAAGGGGAAATCAGGCTGCGGTTCCGCTTGACAGATGGCCGCAGGGCTGACCTTTATCACAAGAGCAACATCAAGGCCTCGCTCGCGGATCTTTCCAAGTTCAACGTGGACGGTACGCTTCGGCCAAAGGTTTCTGTGTACAATAAGCAGTTGGAGGACGATATCACTCGCGAGATTGATGCTATGCGGCGGGCATATCGCAAGCTGGTGGAAGCCGGAGAGATAATAACGGCTGCCCAATATGAAGAATCAGTGGCAAAGGAATTGAACCCTGACGTTATTATACGCAACGAGAAGAAAACGTTGCTGTATTCTTTGAACAAGTACATTCAAGACAGTTATCGTGATGGACTTTTTGGTTTAAGTCGATACAAGCATTTCAATGGGGTACACAACCGCTTGTCCCGATATCTTCAAATCAACGGGCTGGAGGAAATCATGCCTGCCGAGTTTGATGTTGACGAGATAATGAAACTCCGCCAGTTTCTCTTTGACGAGTATCTTTATGTGCCTAAATACAAGCGAATTTATCAAGAACTAAAAAAGGTGGAGATTCCCACCAAACGTCGTGGAGCAAACACTGTTGCACACGAAATGAAGATGTTAATTACGTTCTTCAATTATTTGGAAATACGTGATGACATAGTCAAATCACCATTCCGGCGGCTTAGTCCGGACCGAAAAAAGAAACTTACCCAGACCAAGGAGGACGATCCCATCTTCCTGACCATTGACGAACTTGAAAAAGTGAAAGCAACGGAGGTGCCGGAAACATTACAGGAAACCAAGGATGCCTTTCTGGTCCACTGCGCCCTGGGCTGCCGTATCAGCGACTACAAACGCTTCAAGATGGAGCATATCTTCGTGACGGACGAGGGCATCCCCTATATCCACTACCTTCCCAAGAAGACAAAGGGCTCTCAGACCAACTACAAGGAAATTAAGACGCCGCTTGTGCGGTATGCCTTTGATATCATCAAGGCCAGGGACTTTTCCTTCCGTGTCATCTTTTATGAGGGAGGCAAGAGTGGTTACAACAAGAAGATTAAGCAGCTGCTGGAAATAGCAGGAATCGACCGTCTGGTGCCGATATACAACGAGAAGACCGGCGAGAACGAATATTTCCCTCTCTGGCAGCGCGCCAGTAGCAAGACCGCCCGCTCCACCTGCGTGGATATCATGGCCAAATACCAGATAGACATGTATGCCGCCGGCCTTCACCGCCGTGGCAGTAAGGCCGTTGAGCGCTACACCAACATGGAAATCCGCGATGACTTTGCCTTACGTAACATTGCCTTCCGTCAACCCGCCTACAAAGTTGACAAGGATTTGAATGTGCTGGAATAATTGCGTATATTCGCAGAAAAAGAACGTTTGTTATGGGACAAAAAGAGGAGCTACAATTATTTGAGGACAAGAAAATAAGGACCTCCTGGAGTGAAGAAGATGAAAAATGGTATTTTTCCATTGTTGATGTTGTTGGAGCATTAACCGATCAGCCCACGCCCAAAAGGGCCAGTACATATTGGTCTGTGTTGAAGACGAGGCTTAAGGAAGAAGGCGCAGAAGAACTTCTTACAAATTGTAAGAGGTTGAAAATGCTATCTGCGGACGGGAAACATCATCCGACGGATGTCGCTGATATTCAAACTATCTTTCGCATTATTCAATCTGTTCCGTCAACGAAGGCGGAGCCCTTCAAACAATGGATGGCAAGGGTTGCAAGTGACCGCGTTGATGAAATGCAGGACCCAGAACTGGCTATAGAACGGGGATATGAGTATTATCGCAGGCTAGGGTATTCCGAAGCGTGGATTAATGAGCGTATGAAGGGGAGGGATGCCCGAAAAGCGCTGACAGATGAATGGAAGCGGACAGGTGTTACTGGGCAGCAATATGCGACTCTTACTGATATAATAACATATGAATGGTCCGGTATGACCACTCGTCAGTACAAAAACTATAAGGGCCTGAAAAAGGAAAACCTTCGTGACCATATGACAAGAACGGAGAGCGCGTTGAATACTTTGGCCGAGGTCGCAGCTACAGAATTATCCCAAAAGATAGACCCCCAAGGATTCAATGAGCAGAAGTCTGTCGCTAAGCGAGGTGGCCGTGTTGCCGCGACGGCAAGAAAAGAGCTGGAAAAACAACTTGGAAGGAGCGTAGTTACACGTCAAAATGCCAAGGCTCTCCATGGGCCGGAAACGCCAGAACAGATTGAAGAACAATAATGACCTGGCTGGATGTCATAACGCCTATCCCTCAAACGCTCATCTCGGACGATGAACGGCGGCAGGGTGTGAACCGGGGATTCCTTACAGCTGCGGTGCTCATCCTGGTTTTCCTTTTCATCTACTGGCTTTTCAAGGATTTGGCAGGGGTTCCTGATGCTCAGGACCATCCGATATTGCTCATTCTACTGGAACTGTCCAAGGTTCT
>CAMZCW010000076.1 GCA_947305045.1 uncultured Bacteroidales bacterium
AGGTCCGCCAGCGGCGCGTTATGGGGCTAAAACGTGGCGATGGCTGTCCTGTCATGCCGAGGCCGAAGGCCGAGCGTATCTCATGCGGCGGGAGATGCCCGGTCGGGGCCGGGCATGACGTGGCCAAGGCCGGGCATGACAGGAAGGCACGCAATTTGTTTTGTAGCAGGCGTTTATTCCTGCCTGCATGAACCGAATGTGCCTTATATTTGTACCTGTGAGCCTAGCGGTATCCGCTTGGAGCGCGCTGGCCCAGGAGACCGATTCCCTTGTCCTGAAGGAACAGGTTCTCTTGCAGGAAAACAGGCAGTATATCCAGATGGCCCAGCGCGACAAGGTTCTCTCCATCGAGCAGGCCGACAGTCTCCGGAGCATCACTATAGGCACGCTCGAAAAGCCCATCCAAGCAGGGATCGACCTTCTTTTTCAGGTTCGGGATTTCATCGACCACCAGTATGAAGAGCAGCTGCGGGCTGTGAACGAACCCGTCCTGGAGGAATACTATTACTCGGCAAGCAGAATGCTGCCCGACAAACTGGGAATGCCGGAAGGGTATGTGAGCCCCGAAGAGCGGGAGGCGGAAAGGCAAAAGCTGGCCATGGAGCAATTTGCCGAGTCCCTGGCCCGCGAATTCGAGCGGGAAAAACTTCCGGCCTGGCAGGAGTGGTGCATCCGGCACCTTCCCTTCTTCTTTGGCAGCCGCGCCTGGTACAAAGGAAAAACCACCTTCATCAATGGCCACGAAGTCGCTGTACCAGCAGGGAACAGACAACCTACAGCACGCCCTTCAGGAAGCGGCCGGTGACAGATTCAGAGCCCGGGGCCGATTATTCCCCGGAAAAGACGCCCTCGAAGAGGATGGTGCCGGAGGTGGATTCCCCGATGGCGAATACAAAGGGATGGTCGGCATAGAAATAGACCCGCTTGGGCTCTTCACCCGGACCGGCCTCCATTGCATTATCCATTTCTACAACAGTGACGGCGGCGGCTTCCGTACCCCACTCGGCCACGGAAATACGCGCCTTTTGGATCACTTTCCCTATCCAATAATAATATTCCTCCTCTTTCGGGGCAAACATCCGGTCAAACTGGGCCATGCCGGCCCGGAAGGCACGATTGATACCCATCGCCTTCAGGGTTTCGTTCAAATTGAATTTGTTTTCTATGTCGAACTTGGGAAGTCTGACATAGACTTCGGCATCCGACCGGAAGCTTTGCTGAATCTTCTCCCAGGAGGTGCTTTGCAGTTTCTCCAGCAATCCCTCCAGGTTATTATCGTCCGGAAGCAGGAAGTACATGTAGAACTTCCGGTTGGCGTAGGGCAATGCCAGTACGGTGAACCCGTCCATGGGCGCATAGCGGTGATAGTCCATGTTGCGCATCATCTTCACCTTGCTCTTCGTTCCGCTAGACAGGGTAAAGTCCCCTTCGGTGGTACTCCTTTCCAAGAACATGGGATCATGTGCGCTTCCTGCCCATTTGGCCTTGAAGTACAGCGCATTCATCAGGAAGGCGACGGCATCCTCGGAAATCTCGTCCGCATCCAGTACCTTGTCGATAAACCCGTTGGTGTTCCTGCCGGCCCACTCGTTGATGCGGGCCGCCACTTGCGCCGGGTCGGAAAAATCCATGTTGTCCACTGCTGCGTAGTAGGTTTCCTCCACGGCTTGTTTAAAGGACGGGAGCAGCGGAAACTCATCATTCACCAGCAGGGCGTCCGTTACCTTCAGGGTGACATCCAGATCTACCGCCGGAAGTTGTTCCAGCAGGATTTTGCTGTAGGCATTGAGCGCGTCCATGCCCTCGTCCCCATAGCCCAGGAAGTCGATAATCTCCTGCAGCGTCTCGCCGCTAGCCCCATTGGCCGTCATGGCCAGGGCATATTGGAGGCTGAGGGGAGAGCAAATCAGATTTTTTCCCTGGTAGAGCTGCTTGAGGAAGCGGAAGGCCATGGCGTTTCCCGCCTGCACATACCCCTTCTGGGCGTCGGAGAGCTCCACTTTGGTTATTTGCTCAGTGGGGCTGGGCGATGAGATGGTGATTGGATTCTTTACGTTCACCGGCACCTCTGAGCATGCCACAACAGCCAACAGGCAGACAACAGCATAAACAAAACCCTTTTTCATCGTTCAGTTCAATTTACAGTTCACTCATAAAACCCCAACAGGGACGAATCCTTGCTTGCACAAAGGTACAAAAAATACTGGTTTTCCACTACTCCTCCGTACGGGATGGGCGTTTCCTACTTCCTCTGTGGTGAAATAAGTCCCGCCACGGGCACGGTTTGGCGGGAAAACGTAGCACTGGCGGGCCGAAAGGTCCGCCAGCGGCGCGTTATGGGGCCAAAACGTGGCGGTGGCTGTCCTGTCATACCGAGGCCGAAGGCCGAGCGTATCTCATGCGGCGGGAGATGCCCGGTCGGGGCCGGGCATGACGAGGCCAAGGCCGGGCATGACAAGGACGCGCTCAAGGAGGGACCACTACTGCCGGGAACCGGTGAAGCGGGTGGGATAGTCCCCGAAGAAGAGGGAGAAGCTGAGCATGTTGCCGGTGACCATGCCGCTGAGGTTGTTGATGAGGTACTTTTGCTGCTCCACACCGGCGGGAGAGTGGGGATACACGCCGTGCGCGGAGAACGTGTAGCTGTTGCCGCTACCGCTGACCTTGACGGGGAGAACCGTCGTTACGGTGACGGGCATCTGGGGCACAAAACGGATGTCGTTGATCCGGATATCGGCCGATTTCCCGTCATCGGACAGGGTGAAATTCACCTCAATATCCTTGTTCTCGTAGCTCTCACCGTTGTACTCCACCCATACGGAACCCTTGTAATGAAGGCCCACGGAATAGTCGACAGGAACAGTATTTTTGTTACAGGCAAGAAGGCCCAGCAGGCTAATCAGATAAATGAGTTTTTTCATATGATGCGAATTTGAATTCCTACGTGCAGGCTGATGGGTTTTCCCAGCTGGAAAAACTCGTTCCCCATAGATTTAAAGTAAAAGGCTTTGTAGCGCGTATTGGTAAGGTTTTCTCCTTCCAAGTACAAGAGCACGCGGCCGATGGAAACGCTGGCCCGGGCGCCCAGGGTTACATAAAAAGGCTCCACCAGCGCGTTCTCCTCGTTCCAGGCAATGGGGCCGATTCCGCGCATATGCGCCTGGAGGCTCACCTTGCTCCAATGATAGCCCAGGGCGGCAAAGAGCGTATGGGCCGGGCTGTAGGGAATGCGATTCCCGGCATAGTTGGCATCTCCGTCCACGTATTCCGTGAAGCTGGCATTGTTCCATCCATAGGCGGCATGGGCCATAAACCCGCCGTGGTTGTAACTGACCTGAGCCTCGACCCCGTAACTGCGGCTTTTGCCGGCATTGGTCATCATGCGGCCGGTGGACATGCCGGGAGGAAACACCGTGAGCTGCTGGCGAAGCGCCGTGATATAGAAGGCGTTGGCATCGGCCCGGAAGCCGCCCTTGTGGAAGCTGGCGCCCAGCTCAAAATTCCAGGCTTCTTCCGGCTGGTATTCCGTCCGGTCGGCGCCGATGGAGATGCTGCCATTGTCCAGGTGCACGCCCAGGTCGTCCATCATGCCGTTCATGAGGCGGTTCTGGAGGATGTCGGAGAAGATTTGCGTATTAAAACCGCCCGCGCGGTACCCTTTGGTGGCCGATGTATATATCCTGGTATAAGGAAACCCGTTGTACGTGACAGCGAGCTTGGGGAGGAGTACCGGGACGCCATGGGAAAGGGTACCGCTGTACCGGTCGGTAAAGGGTCGGACAGTGCTCATCATGCCGATGAGCTGGTAATGGAGGGTGGCATTGCAGTCATAGGCCATCCGTGCCCCCTCATAATCCAGCCGGAGGCCGGCGGTGAACAGCCACTCGCCCACCGGGAAGTGCGACTCATGGTAAAGCGCCACGTTCCAGGTGCAGATATCGAAATTACTGCCGATAAGAAATTCATTATCAGGAATATCCAGCGTGCCAATGCTCTCCGGAATGCCCCGGTTGGCATTGTCCAGGATGAGGCTTTGGATGCCGTCCCGCTTGAACAGGACCGGCGCCTCCATGCGGTTGTATTTGAAGAAGGCGAAAACCCCGCTCACGGGCTTCCAGTGTGCGAATTTCCGGGTGGGACGGGCAATGAACTCCACCGTATGGGCGGGGCTCAGCTGCCCCTGCTGCAGGGTGAAGATGCTCCGGGGCGTATAGTCCTGGTCCATGCGCATGCGGTCGGCCAGGAATTGGAGCGAGGCAATGCCGTCCACCTGCACCTTCTCTCCCTGATACCGCAGCTTAAAGCCTTCCAGGACGGTGATGCGGCGGTAACTGCCCTTATCGTTGTAGCGCACCGGGTGCTGCACGCCGTCTTTCCAGAGGCCATAGGCAAAGCCTCCTTCCGCCGATAAGCCCGCCTGCAGGAGGTTACTCATCTGCCACCTTGCCGACAATCTGCGGTCCCAGCGCCAGCGGAGCTGTCCGCCGTTGTAGGGATCGGCCCAGGCATCCTTGTACTCGTTTCGGAACCAGCCTCTGGAGTGCCTGTAGCCCAGGCTGAAGGCATGTTCCCCGTGGTGCCAGGACACCTGCGCCCGCACATGGTGGGCCAGGCCGTACTCCAGCCGGGCGCGTAGCATCTCCTCTCCGGCAGCTGCCTGCGTCCGCACGGATAGTACGCCAAACAAGGCATTGCGGCCATACGCGGTGCCCTGCGGACCGTGCAAAAACTTCACGGACGCAAGGTCCAGGTAGTCCAGGTCATAGCTGTTCTTGTCCAGGATAGGGAAATCGTCCACATACAGGCCGATCACCGGGTTTTCCATGCGCGAGCCAAAGCCGCGGACATAGATGGACGAGGTAAGGGAGGCGCCGTAGTCCGGCAGGTGAATCCCCGGGACCAGCCCCGGCAGCGCTTTGGGATTATTGACGCCATACTGCTGTAACTGCCTGGCCGACAAAGCCGTCACAGCCGCCCCAACGGGCATTTCCTCTTTGGCCGCCGTAGCATACGAAGGCGCCAGCGTGTCGATGGGCGCAGACAGAAAAAAGGATATGAGGGCCGCCAATATCATAAGGTTTGCAAAGTTAGGGCATCGAATTGGGACGATTCAGTATAATAGGAACGCTGATTAGGATATTTTATGCTTTTTCACAAGGTTCGGCAAATTCTTCGTATCTTTGTAGTCTATGGCAAAGAAAGAGTACATACAAGTGCGGGGTGCGCGGGCCAACAACCTGCAAAACATGGATGTGGCCATCCCCAGGGGGGAATTTGTGGTGGTGACGGGCCTCAGCGGGTCGGGAAAAAGTTCGCTGGCCTTTGACACCATCTACGCAGAGGGCCAGCGCCGCTACATGGACACCCTGTCCACCTATGCCAAGCACTTCATGGGCATCCTGGAAAAGCCTGAGGTAGAGGAAATCACCGGCCTTAGTCCCATCATTGCCATCGAACAGAAAACCACCGGCAACAATCCCCGTTCCACGGTGGGCACCATCACGGAAATCTACGACTTCCTGCGCCTGCTGTATGCCAAAGGCTCCCGGGCCTATTCCCCGGAAAGCGGCCGGGAAATGGTCCGCTACACGGACGCCCAGATCGTGGACCTCATCATGAGCCAGTACAGCGGACGCAAGTGCTACCTCCTCGCGCCGCTTATCCGGGGCCGAAAAGGTCACTACCGGGAACTCTTCGACCAAATGCGCAAACGCGGCTACACGGAAGTGCGCATAGATGGAGAAATCCTTGAGCTGCAAAGCGTTACGGCACTGGACCGATACAAACCCCACTTCATAGAACTGGTGGTGGACCGGCTCAAGCCCGCTGCCGGGGACGACCGCCGGGTGCGGGAATCCGTATCCCGCGCTTTGAATCTGGGCAAGGGCTCCGTGGCCATCCTGGACCAGGAAACCGGCTCCCTTTCCCACTATTCCAAGCACCTGGTGGACCCGGAGAGCGGCCTGTCCCTGCAGGAACCGCAGCCGCACAGCTTCTCCTTCAACTCGCCGCAAGGCTATTGCCCCCATTGCAAGGGCCTCGGGACCATTGTGGACGTGAACATGGACACCATTATCCCGGACCGCAGCAAGTCCGTCGCGGACGGCGGCATTGTGCCGCTGGGGAAGGTGCGGGAAAACCGTAAATTCGACATCATCCGGGCCATCGCCCGCAAATACAATTTCAGTCTGTATGACCCCATCGACGCCCTCCCGGACGAGGTAGTGAGCCTCCTCGTATTTGGCTCCGAGGACCTTTTCCGCGTGGGCGAGGGCAACCTCACGGAGATGGAAAGCTGGGGCGGGGTTATCGACAACATTGAGGATACCGTCACCTGTCCCGTCTGTAAGGGCACACGCCTGAATGCAGAGGCTCTTTGCTTCCGGGTCGATGGAAAGACCATCCCGGAGGTAGCTGCCATGGAAATGACGGAGCTGCGTAAGTGGCTGGATACCATCCCGGAAGGCTTCAACCAGCGGGAGAAAAACGTGTCGCGGGACATCCTGAAGGAGCTCCGGGAACGCGTGCAGTTCATGCTGGATGTGGGCCTGGACTACCTGTCGCTGGACCGGCCCACGGGGTCGCTCTCCGGCGGCGAGAGTCAGCGCATCCGCCTGGCCACGCAAATTGGCTCCAAACTGGTGAACGTGCTGTATATCCTGGACGAGCCTTCTATCGGCCTGCACCAGAAGGACAACCGCAAACTCATTGCTTCTTTGAAGGCCCTCCGGGACGAGGGCAACTCCGTAATGGTGGTGGAGCACGATGCAGAAACCATGCTCAGCGCAGACTGGCTGGTGGACGTGGGCCCCGGCGCCGGCGAGCATGGCGGCCATGTGTGCCTGAATGCCCCGCTGCAAACGCTTCTGAAAGGCAAAAAGATGGATGCCGATACTGCAGCGCACGCGGTGATTGGCCCGTCCGTAACGCTGGATTACCTGCAAGGGAAGCGGTCCATTCCCGTTCCGGCCCTGCGCCGCAAGGGAAACGGCCTTTTCCTCACGCTCAAGGGCGCCACGGGAAACAACCTCAAGGACGTGGACGTCCGCTTTCCGCTGGGCTGCCTCATTGGCGTGGCGGGCCTGTCCGGCTCCGGCAAAAGCTCGCTGGTAAACGAGACCCTTATGCCTATCCTGAAGCAGAAGTTTTACCGCTCCAAGGAGCGCCCGCTGCCGTACAAGGCCATCGAGGGAGTGGAGCATATTGACAAGCTCATCGAGATAGACCAGAGCCCTATCGGCCGCACGCCCCGCTCCAATCCGGCCACCTTTACGGCCGTTTTCAACGACATCCGGGCGCTGTTTGAGGAAACGCAGGATGCCAAGGTGCGCGGTTACAAAGCCGGCATGTTCTCCTTCAACGTACCCGGCGGCCGCTGCGAGGAATGCAAGGGCGCCGGCATCAAGGTCATCGAAATGAATTTCCTGCCGTCCGTGCATGTGGCCTGTGAGGTCTGCGGCGGCAAGCGCTACAAGGAAGAAACCCTGGCGGTGAAATACAAGGGCAAAAGCATCAACGACGTCCTGGAAATGCCCATCAGCGAGGCCTACGAGTTCTTCAAGCCCGTTCCCCGCATCGCTGCCAAGTTAAAGGCCCTGGTCGATGTCGGCCTGGGTTATATTCACCTTGGCCAGAGCGCCGTTACCCTGTCCGGCGGCGAGAGCCAGCGCATGAAACTGGCCGCGGAACTGTCCCGCCCTTCCACTGGAAAAACGCTGTATATCCTGGACGAGCCCACCACGGGCCTTCACTTCGAGGACATCAACGTGCTCCTGGGCGTGCTCCAGCGCCTGGTAGATGCCGGCAACACGGTGATTGTCATCGAGCACAACCTGGACGTACTCAAATCTATGGACTATGTCTTTGACATGGGCCCCTCCGGCGGCCGCAAGGGTGGCCGCATCGTGGCGGAGGGTACCCCGGAAGACCTTGCCCTGGACCCTGCCTCCGTCACCGGCCCCTTCCTGAAGGACGTGCTGTAAGCCTCGTCATGCCCGGCCCCGACCTTGTCATGCCCGGCCCTGACCGGGCATCTCCCGCCGCATGAGATACGCTCGGCCTTCGGCCTCGGTATGACAGGACAGCCACCGCCACGTTTTGGCCCCATAACGCGCCGCTGGCGGACCTTTCGGCCCGCCAGTGCTACGTTTCCCCGCCAAAACGCGACCGTGGCGGGACCGGGCTCAATAAACTAAGCCAGCGCCTTGCGGTTGCGCTCGTTGTGGAGTTCCTTGCCTTCTGCGGTGTACAGGTAGTTCAGGAGGTCCTCATAGTGCTCTTCCACCTTGCCGCGGACAATCTTCATGGTGGAGTTCATCATCTTGTTGGCAATGGTGAATTCCTCGTCGCAGATGCCAATGGCACTGGGCAGCCAGCGCTCCGGGAACATGCCTTCGTGTTTGCCCCCCTTCTTGTAAGTATCGACATCGGCCTGAATGAGATCCAGCATGTAGTCCTTTCCTTCCTTGGAGGCGGGGTCCAGGCCCTGCTTCTGGCAGGCTTCCGCCAGGGCAGCCTTGTCCGGCACCACCAGGGCTACGCAGTAGGGGTTCTGGTTGTTGTGGAGCACGCAGGCGTTTACCCACTTGGAGGTTTCCGTGAAGTTGTCCTCGAAGCCTTCCGGGCTGTATTTTTCGCCGTCGGAGGAGATGAGGAGGCTCTTGAATCGGCCCACAACATACAGGAAATCAGGGTCTTCCGGGCAAATGTAGCCCATGTCGCCGGTGTGGAGCCAGCCGTCAATGATGGTATCGGCCGTGGCTTTGGGGTTCTTCCAGTAGCCGGCCATCACGTTTTCTCCGCGGATGACAATCTCGCCTTTGGTGCCGTTGGGTACCTGTTTGCCCTCTGCATCCAGGATGACGCAGTCCATGGGCTTGACAATGCGGCCGGAGGAACCAAAGCGGGCGTGGCCTTCCGAGTTGGCGCAGATGATGGGCGTGGCTTCCGTAAGGCCGTAACCCTGGAACATGGGCATGCCCACGGCGCAGAAGAAGCGTTGCAGTTCAATGTCCAGCAGGGCACCGCCGCCCACGAAGAAGCGCATGCGGCCGCCGAAATTCTCGCGTACCTTGGAGAACACCAGTTTGTCGAACAGGTCCACCAGGGGTTTGCGCCAGGCCGATCCGCCGGTTCCGCGGTTGTAGTATTCCTTGTTGTATTTGATGGCATTGTCCAGGGCAAAGTAGAAGAGTTTCTCCGTGAAACCGCCCTTCTTCTTGATGGCGCCCTCGATGTTCTTCTTGAAGTTGCGGGCCAGGGCCGGTACGGAAAGCATCACGTGCGGACGCACCTCCGAGATGGCCATGGGCACGTTACGCAGCGTTGCCAGGGCGTTTTTGCCAATAGGGACAAAGGCAATGGAGCCGCCGTAAATCATCATGGTGTACATGCCGGCCACATGGGCGAAGCAGTGGTCCAGCGGGAGGATGATGAGCATGACCTCGCCTTCGTTGATGCTGATGACGGAGTTGCCCTGCTCCACGTTGGCGGTGTAGTTGCGGTGGGTGAGGAGGATGCCCTTCGGGTCCGCCGTGGTGCCGGAGGTGTAGGAAATGTTGGCATAATCGTCCGGGCCGATGGATTTGTACCGGGCCTCGAACTCTGCGCGGTGGGCCTTGAGGAATTCTGCGCCCATCTTCTGGATTTCGCTGATGCGCATCTCCTTGGGCTCCAGGGAGGGGAAGTCGAAGGCGGTATCGTCAAAGACAATCACTTTCTCTACGGCGGGGCATTCCGGCAGGATGGCGCGGATTTTGGGCAGGTGGTTGCCGGACA
>CAMZCW010000077.1 GCA_947305045.1 uncultured Bacteroidales bacterium
AATAAAGATCATCCTTTACGCTCGAAACAACTTGCACGGAATATGACGAAGAGCCCGGAGACTCGCCCTCCGGCTGGAGGAAATGGCGCCTTAGGTGAGGAGCCAGCGATTATTGAATCTCAATCTGCTTGACGGCCTTCTGCACATCCACCTTTTCCTTCTTGGGGATGCGGACATTCAGCACACCGTGCTCCACCTTGGCCTCGATCTTCTCGGCTTCGGCATCCTCGGGAAGGGTGAGCATCTGCTGGAACTTCTCATAGGAGAATTCCCTCCGGAGATACTTGCCGTGATGCTTCTTCTCGTGGTTCTCGGCCTTATTCTCCATGTTGATTACAAGGTTGTTATCCTCGTCCACATGGACCTGAAAGTCCTCTTTGGTGAGACCCGGAGCGGCAAGCTCCACGTCATATTCCTTTTCGTTCTCAAGTACATTGATGGCCGGAGCGGTGTAGTTCGTCCTTTCCATCCAGCTGTTGTCGAAGAAGTCGTTGAAGATGTCAGGCAACCAGCTTTGATTCCTTCTAATCGTAGGTAACATAACAAAATCACTTTAAACGCTCTTCGGTTTCGGGTCCTTACGTGGCCTTCCGTCCGGTTTCCTTAACGGAACGCCTAAGGATATTGCAAAGCCGGAGCCAGTGCGTCAGAAATGGACTTTTTGGCAAGACTTGGGTGACAGAAAGTCCATTTTGTGGACAAAATGTCCAGTTTATTGACATAGGTAGCCGTATCTTATAGTTTTTTCGACTTCCTAAGAATGAGTTACGCGGTCTGAAAGTAATCTTTCGATGCACCAGGCAAATGCCCTGGCGAGCCTGCCTTCGTTGTCGTTGAAATGACCACCCTGTTCCCAGAAAAGGGTACAGTTATCGGCGCCTATTTGCTCCTGCAGCAGGCTGTACTGCGTCCTCAGGCAGTTGCCAACGCGCGCAATGGCCTGATTCTTAACGTGTTCCTCCTGGGTTCCCAGGCTCAGATAAACTGCGTCTGCCATGGGCGCAAGCTTCTTTGCAAATGGAATCCAGTCCTTGATCCAGACAGACGGTGAAGCCGCCGCAACGGCTTTGAAACTGTCCGATTGCGCCGATGCCCATAGGGCGAAGAGACCACCCAAAGAATAGCCGCCAATAATAACAGGCAGGGGGCCATAGCGCTTTTGCAATTCCGGAATCAGTGACAGAAGGACGTATTCCAGGGTGTCCTGCCCGTGTTTCCCGGCCTCCGGCTCTCTTGAGATATTGGCGTCAGGCCAGGGCATCAAGTCTATTATCCAGTCCTCCAGCTCAATAGTGGCCAGGACAAAGGGGACGCCTGAGAGCTCCGCAATCTGTGCTGCCTCTGCCTCAAGTGTTGCATTCTCATGCCGGGCCGATGGCTGAATGAGCAGACATCCCGGTTTGTCAGACCCGAACAGCCTGCAATTTTTGCCCGATATGGTGAGCTCTACTTTTTTCACAGTGCCAAGATAGTAGAAACGGTAGTGGCTAGGATAGCAACTACAAAGTCCTTCCACCAGTTTCTGTCAAAGAATTTGTTTGACATAGTTAAACATCGATTTCTTGGCCACTAATTTAGTCATTTTTTCCGCTCCCACCAACTCCCGTCTGCACATCGGACAGGTCGCAAGCGCCCGACAGGCGGAACAAGTCTGCGGCCTTGCTATTGGTCTCGTAGAAAATATGTAAATTTGTCTGGCAAAACTGAATTCATCATGGCAAAAGACAGATTTGACATTCAAGAAAAGAATACGATGAATCTCCTTACGGAAACGATGATCATCGTTGACAAAGTAACCGGTGTGAATTATCTCTATGTGGGGCGTGGCTACGGCGGAGGCCTTACCCCGCTTATCGACGCCGACGGCAAGCCCATTGTCACCAAAGACGGATATAAAAAGTCGTTCCTATGATAAAGATGTACGTCCTGCACACCTGCCCCGACTGCGAATACGTGGAGAAGCAGGTGGAAGGCAATCCCGATTTTGAAGTGATCGATATCGGAAAGCACATGCGTAACCTGAAACAATTCCTGGATCTCAGGGATTCCCATCCTGCGTTCGATGAAGCAAAGGCCGTCGGCGATGTGGGTATCCCGTGCTATGTCCGGGAAGACGGTTCCGTTACGCTCTATTCGAAAGATGTGGGTCTGGAGCATAGTCAACTGACTGCGCTTTTGAACTAGATGGAGTTTTTAAGAGTACAATTTGGAAGTTTGTCAATAAATTGCTAATGTTGCATAGTTAAACATTTTATGCTGTGTACAATGCCGGAACTGCATTCAATAGATTTCGATATGATCCAGCGTTTCAGCGAGGATTTGAAGCGGGAGGTCGCCTCCTGGGCGAAGGATCCGCTGTCTTGGGAAGATATGGTCGCCCAGTACCAGAGGCTCCATACAACCCAGAATCAGAGTTAGAAACAGCCATGGACCAAGAATCCGACCTGGAGAACTGGGCTCGGAAAAATGGTTGTTGGCATATACATCCTCAGGAATATTACAAAAGCCTCGGTTACCAGTTTTATGGTTTCGGAGGTGAAGCACAGGTGTATGCAGAAGGGAATGTCTTTGTTCATAAAGTATGCAGGACTGGCCAATATGACAATCTTGTCCGTTTCTTTGACAGGATAGTTATTCAGAATACTCTATGTCCTCAAGCTGCTCTGGAAGTAGAGGGCTTTGGTCGTGACCTGCAGAATGACTTTGTCGTTCTTATGAAGCAGCGTTTCTTCACTGTGATTGCCGAAGATCTTCACCCCGGAAACATTTGGATGACCGGTGATAATAATGTGGTTATTATCGATGGATCTTTCAAATTTAATACACCCGGTCTCGGTCTTGGCGGCAAGTTTGTCTACTAAAACGGATTACAGTACTTGTTGGCCGCCATTGGAAACAAGTACCTGACGGCCTTCAAATGGATATTTGTTTTCATAGACCGCTACGAACTACTTTCCTATCAACAGCTTTGCAAACCCCTCCGGCAAACACACGTTCTCCAGGCCGACAACATCGGCGAATAGGGGGGCGATCTCCTTCTCTTTGAAGCCTGCTATTCCACACCCGATGCGCGTCACATAGAAGAACAATTCAGGGTGCGCAGCAGCGAAAGAAACGAACTCATCCGTGTATGGCTTGATGGTCTCAACGCCGCCCTGCATAGTGGGGATGGCGTAGCTTTGACCACGGTACCCAACACCGCATCCCAGTACTGCACCAAACTTCTGGAAAGCCAACCACGCAGCGCCGCCGCCATGCATGCCTTCCAGATTGCTGCCAAACACAAACACCTCGTCAGCCTTTAGCACAATGATGCGCTCCGGAGTGAACTCCGGCCGTTCAATCCCATTATATACTCTCGGTTCTTTCATATACGCGAAGGTACGAAAAAATACCGGAACAACCGCGGGGAATCTACGGTTAAGTGACAACGTGGTCATGATTGCAATAAGCTACAGCGCCTTTAACAAGAAGAACCAGAGCGCCTAAATACAGGGCAACGGAAATGACAATCTCGAACATAGCACAACAGTTTTAAATCTGCTGCAAAGCTAGTTCGAGAAAGTGCCAAACCGTTGCCCATGCTAGGAAAAACAAATCGCTACCTTTCGGAAGAATTAGCCGTCTGCTGCTCACAGAAGAAGGCTATTCCAGCTACTCCAAGAAGGCGGCTATGTCTATGGAAAGCAAATACATATCATAGTGCAACTCTTCCACCTCGTACCCTTCCTTCGTCAGCCGCTCCAGAATCTCCATCCTCAGATTCTTGTCGTAGTCTATGTAATTGTTCAGCAGCACGTGCTTGTAGCCAATGGCCCGCACCATCCCGTCGGCGTGCCCGAACATTTCATAATGGTCCCAGGGGATGAAGACCACATCGGCTTCAAAAAGGTCCTCCAGGGCACGCTGGAAGGCAAGTTCATTCCGCACGCAATTCTCCACCAGCACCTTGTCTGTCATCAGAACGCAGTCCTTAAACTTGACCACATTGCCCCCGTCAATCACAAACATCGTCAACTTCGTCTTCAGTTTCAGACTCTTAATCATTGAAATATAAGGCGGGATATAGTCGAGTGCTGTTTTCAGATAGTCCGGATTATACACGTATTTCAGGAACAGATTTTCCTCCAGCTGGATGGGCATATAGTCCCGCGCCCACACATGCTTCTTGGATTTGGAGTGGGGGAGATACTCCGTCTCTATGCCTTCCTTATAGAGCGCATACAGCAGATTCTCCGCCACCTTCGGATACCCCTTGATTCCCTCCGCCAAATAAACCTTATTCGTCTGATAATCACAAATCATATTATAATAATTGTTATTTAATTATTTAATAATCAGCGTATTACGAATTACACCACAAAGATAGCGGCCTCATCCGAGACCGCCAAACGAAAGATGTTAAAAAGTTGTTAAGACTTTCGAAAACCCGTGTTATACCGACACCTTGAATCCGAATCCGTCAAAGAAATCGGCATACCGTTCATTGTGAAGGTCTGTTCCGATGACCTCGTACATTCCCTCGGCCAGGAGCGCCTCGCAGCGAACGCTCACAGCTTCACCATACAGGCCCTCCAAAGACCCCACATTCCGCTGGAAGAGAACGCCGGCATCCTTCAGGGAGTGATATCGTTCCATCGTCAAATAAAGATAACGCTCAGGATGTGCAAGGACGGGCTGATAGCCCATATCCAAGAGACGCTTGATTTCATCTTCGGGGACAATGTTTCCAATCCTGCTGGCTTTGTGGATAGGAAGCTCGATGAGAATATGGTTCCCCTCCCAGGGCAGCAGCCAGCCTTTCTCCAGCGTTTCCGGCCAGGTTTCCGGAATGAGCCGATACTCCATGGATGGCGTCAGTTCCAGCGGGATCTCCCGCTTGTGAAGCTCTTCCTGAAGCATCTGGCAGGTAGTAATGACAACATCCGGGACATTTGGATACTTGCCCACCCGATGCGAAGTGCACACTGCCTTACGGAATCCCCACGAGACCTGCCTGCGGGCAAGCGCCACATATTCCTCCAGACTCCCGGCCCCGTCATCCAGGCCCGGAAGAATATGACAATGGCAATCGGTCTTAGGGTTAATCATACTGCTAAGATAGTCATTTTACGCGAGAAGGACAGTCATCGTTAAGTTTGATGCCTGCCCTTTTCAGACGCTTGCGGTCATAGACCTTTTTCGATTTGTGGAGCGCCGATCGCATTGAAACCGGCCTCCCGTGCTCCTGGATCTCATCCATCCTGGCCGCCCGTCGGTTGGCCAGCAGGAAATCCTTCTCCGTAATCCGGAGTTTCTTCATTTTCTTCTTTGGTTTCATTATTGCAAAAAGTAACCTAAATCCCTTGTGATAGTGATTCTAGGATTTCGTTCATAGCATTCTTTTCGAACTTCCATCTGCTAAAAACCTTTTCTGGTGTCATTACGTCAAATTCCTCGTTCCCCCAAAAACCATTTAACCTATGTGAATCTTGACATTTAGAGACAAATGTCACAAGAAAATCCTGTTTATTCTTTAAAATAATACCTCTATTATAGCATTCAGTTAACAACATGTTTAGCTGCTCTTCATCCTTTGTTCCCGCATCGTTGAATAACGTCATATATGTTACCTGAAAACCGCAATCTCCTTCAATACCATCGTATGCTATTGAATAATCGAAAACAACTGAAAAGGATTTATCACTATCGAAAGACGTCCCCTCTTTTAGTTGAAGACTTTCTATCGGGAGAGGCAATTCTGAATGAGCATAAAGTACATCATGCTTATACCGAAAAACATGGAGAAAATTAACAGTGTCGCTTTGAATAATATCATAATCACTACTATTCCAATCATAGTTGAAAAAAGAATCGGCAAAGAAAGCCCGAATGATAAGATTAAAGGACTTAATACTTTTGTTTGTATTGTTTACTATAATGGGTGTTTCATGAGAAATAGGCAAAGTCCTGCCAGTGGAATTCACAAGATAGATAAAATCGTGGATATTCTTTAAATCAATACTGCGGTTGTATATCCCACCTAGCCTGTTGTGAACACTAATCTGCGATGGCTTGCTTGAGACAAAGCCTTGATATGTGAAATACAAGGCAATGACAGCCACAACAAAAGACATAACTTTTAAGGAGAAAATCCTTTTCAGCCATAATACTATTAGAGGCTCCCCCTGAATATTACTTTTCTGACTATTGCTATTTTTTTTCGCTTTCTTAGCCATAAGCAATTACCTTTAGTTTTCAAATATACACATATTTTCTCTAGCTAACAAAACAGTATTCGCATTAAACGATTGAAAAATAATCTAAATATAAAAAAAAGCCGGAGACCCGCGTGAATAGGGCCCTGGCCACACCGGAACGGTGTCACATGCGGAACGTAGCCATGAAGGCATTAAGCAAAAGAAGTCCCGCCGTGTCGTATTTTACTGCCAACTGAAGTTTTCCTTCCCGGCACCAATCTCAAAATGATACTTCACAATTCCCAGGTCTATATGCGTATAGCCTGCCATTGAGAACAGCGTCTTGGTCTCAACCACATTGCCGGGATGGAGAATAAACTTGAACTTCTGCTGGTTTACGGCCGTGGGGGCCAACAAGGCGGCCTCCATGCCACTGCGGAACCATTCAGGGGGAACACCATCGGATTCATAGAAGTTCTCCACGGGCTTCTGCGGATGCTGCGCGCCCGGAATGGTCCCATAGCCAAGGGCGATGACGCAGTGAACGGTGTCATCCTCTCTTAGCGTGAATGTCCCGGGAATCTTCTTGTAGGTAAGGCCCACCCAGCAGGTATTCAGCCCCAGCGTCTGTGCCAGCAGTACCAACTCTTCGCCATAGTAACCAATCTTCTCTTCGGCCTCCTTGCCCTTGGGACCTGCCATTACAAAGTAATTCTTCACGCCGGAGAACTGGCCATACTTCCACATCCCGGAGGCGAAGGCCTTGGGCTCATCCAGCACCAGCTGGATATTCAAGCCGGTATCGGCATTAATCCTTTCAACAGATGCCCTGAGTTCGGCCACCTTAGTCACCTCAATGGGCTTATCCATGTACTTCCGCACGGAATGCCGTGCCTTGATTGCATCAATTAGTTCCATGTCGCTAATTTACACATTTTCCGGCACATGGCAAAGTGCCACCCACGCTCCGACCAAGTGTCCGGCAAGCCTTCCACTCCGTCGGAGCCTTCCGCCGCCGCGCACCCACAGAGCCCAGCAGCCGGACAAGTCCGCCTGCCCGGCTCTTCATCCCCCTATAACCTGGACAATCTGTCCACAAAATGGACTATTTGGCACTTCTATGGTGACAAAAAGTCCATCATCCCGGCACTGGTCCCAGCTTTGCAATATCCTTAGGCGTTCCGATGAGGAACCCGGACGGAAGGCCACGTAAGGACCCGAAACCGAAGAATGTTTAAAATGATTTTGTTATGTTACCTACGATTAGAAGGAATCAAAGCTGGTTGCCTGACATCTTCAACGACTTCTTCGACAACAGCTGGATGGAAAGAACGAACTACACCGCTCCGGCCATCAATGTAATTGAGAACGAGAAAGAATATGACGTGGAGCTCGCCGCTCCGGGTCTCACCAAGGAAGACTTCCAGGTCCATGTGGACGAGGACAACAACCTTGTCATCAACATGGAAAAGAAGGCCGAGAACCATGAGAAAAAACACCACGGAAGGTATCTACGCCGTGAATTCTCTTACGAGAAGTTCCAGCAGATGCTTACGCTTCCCGAGGATGCCGAGGCCGACAAGATTGAAGCCAAGGTGGAGCACGGTGTGCTGAATGTCCACATCCCCAAGAAGGAGAAAGTGGATGTCCAGAAGGCCGTCAAGCAGATTGAGATACAATAATCTCTGACGCCACAGTTATTGGTATAAAGGGCGCAGTCATGAAGGGCTGCGCCCTTTTTTACGCCAAAATGTCAGTAGGGAAGTCGTGGACTGAGTTTTGCTGAGAACAAGTCAGTACAGAAAAGATACGTTTGAAAATGTTCAACAAACACGATATTTCACGCGATGCCTGCCAGCTCTTCGGGGCACAGGCCAGCAAAGGTTACGACTGGTGGTGGCACTCTTTCACCGGATATGACGCCGAGACTGGCGCCGCCAAGCCTTTCTTTATCGAGTTCTTCCTCTGCAATCCCGCCCTTGGTGGGGATGAGCCCGCCTTTGGCCAGCTTCCAGGGAAACCGCAGAAGCCGTCCTATCTGATGGTTAAGTGTGGCGCCTGGGGAAAGGACGCTGCTCAGCTTCATCGTTTCTGGGGTTGGAAGAAGATTAAGGTGGACTGGGGCGTTCCGTTTTCCATTGCGGCCGACGACTGCTTCCTCACGGAAGACCATACCCGTGGTCATGTGAAAGTGGAAAATGCGGCCGAGCATCCCGAGTGGATGTGTCAGGACGGCGAGATGTCCTGGAACCTCAGCATCCGTAAGATAACGGCTTTTAATGTCGGTTTTGGGGCCGATGAGGTCTTCCGCAAGGCCGAAGCCTTCGAGATGTTCTGGCATGCGGAGGGCATGAAGAGTACGTTTGCGGGCGAGGTCACTTGGAACGGTCGCCGGTACCTAGTCCGTCCGGAGGACTGTTTTGGCTACGCCGACAAGAACTGGGGCAAGGATTTCACCAGCCCCTGGGTATGGCTTTCATCCAACAATCTTACCAGTGAGCTCACGGGGAAGAAGCTGACAGACAGCGTCTTCGATATCGGCGGAGGGAGGCCCAAGGTAGGCCGTCTAGCTCTTCCTCGCCGTCTGTTGTCGGCCTTCTGGTATGAAGGGAAGCCCTTCGAGTTCAACTTCTCGAAGGTATGGACCGGTGTGAAAACGAAGTTCGACTGCCGGGAAACCGACACACTGATCATCTGGCATGTCGAGCAGTCGAGCATATCCGGGAAGATGATTTCGGACATCACCTGTGAGAAGGCGGACATGCTCCTGGTGAACTACGAGGCTCCGGACGGGCAGAAGCGTCACAATCGCCTCTGGAACGGTGGCAACGGCATCGGGACCATCCAGCTGTTCGACCATCAGGGGACCCTTATCGACCGCATCCATGCAGAGAACATCGGATGCGAATACGGAGAGTATTGTTAAAATTAAAACGAAAGATATTATGCTGGAACAACAGATTCAAGAAGATATCAAGGCCGCCATGAAGGCCAAGGTCCGGGAAATCATCGCTCAGGTGGGCCTACGCCCTCTAGTCAACCCTTAACCGGGATAAGATCTGGGAAGACAACAAACAGTAGGGATAACGATACCAAGTCAACCTACATCAGATATAAGTTAAACCAGAGTCAACATCTTTCAGGGAAAGGTTCCTGTCGGAGTCAACCTAAATCAGGAAATGTCACCGATAAATGTGAATTTATCGGTTGGACTTCGTTGCATCATGCGGAGCCAGGGCATCTCTGTTTGCCAGCGCCCAATCAATGATTCCGTTCAAGGCCGGCTGGAAGGATTCTCCCAGCTCAGTCAGTCGATACTCCACCCTTGGCGGCACTTCCGCGTAAACCGTCCGGGAGACAAGCCGGAAATCCTCCAGACGTTTCAGCGTCTGGGAAAGCATTTTCCTGGAAACATCCGGCATGTCTTTCTGGAAATCCCGGAATCGGCACACGCCGTATTTCTGCATGG
>CAMZCW010000078.1 GCA_947305045.1 uncultured Bacteroidales bacterium
GCAACTTTTTTCATCGGCCTTATGGCCTATTCAGAGGGGTTTTTCAGCGGCCTCTGCATAAAATCCAACCTTTTGCAGTTACCCAACCAACCAGTCACATCTGAGAAGGGCATAAAGAGCCCGCAACGAGAGCCTGTTTCACAAACGCCTATGCATCAGACACTTACCTCAATGGACGGTCCACTTTTCGGCAGGGCTCGTCATATCAAGTAGCTGATTATCAATCACTTCCGTATCACGATAGTTGTGTGTATTGAGCTTCACGCAACACTCATTCTGCCCATGTCCAGACGGATGGAGTATAAGACCAGACCGCCTTCTTCCTGACGGAGAAGTTTCATCATGTTCCGGCTGGCATTGGCAAAGATGAACACGTCCCCGCTGCGGAGTCGCTCACACATAGCGTTCGTCACGATGCCGCTGAGCCCGTTGAAGCTCTTGCGCATATCAACGGGCTTGTTGTACAACCAGTACCGGCAGGTGTTATCCAGGCTAAACATCACCCGGCTGAGATTATTTCACGAAGATGAGCTGCAGTCATGCAGCCCTGGATTCGCATAGCCGTGCCTGAGGCTGTTCTTAGCTCTACGGTCAGATAACTCTCTGCTTCCTGTACACCTTTTGCTGTGGATGGTTTCTTCCCGTTCCTGATGGGCATCAGTCCAGAGCTGAACGTTCCCGGAACCATTTGAACGAACTCTCCGACATTGCTAGACGCTTCGTCCTCCAATCTGTACTTACGCTTTGCCTTGTAGAAGTTCCAGAACGGAATGTCAAGCTCTTCCAAGCGCTGTCTGTAGCTCATCTTGTGCTCCTGGCAGTACTGAACAATCTCCAGGATCTGTTCGCGTGTCATCATATGCTTACGATTTTTTGCAAATGTAGCCAGGATCTCTCCCGGCTACAATATGCAGTTCATCAGATGCTTACGTACATGTCCAGGATGCTTACCGGATGCGTACCTTACCGTTTAATTACATTCAAAATCCGAGGCCCAGGAACTGAGCCTCGGATTAGATGAAATAAAAATGCTAACTACTCTCCATATACGATTACGTTGTCAAGCTGACTGTCTCTATTGGTCGATTTATTACTAGCGTCAGAGGTAACGTACTCCCACTTCAATCTAAAATCTGAGGTCACCACATCAGATACAGTGGCTGAATATCCATTAGTTTCATCAACATTTGTATCCTTCGCATAGGTTAGAGTGGTCCAACTCGTCCCATTAGTAGAATACTTCAGTGTCATAGTAACGTTTGTTCCCAGTTTAGACAAGAAGGTTACTTTCTTTATCGTCTTGCTTGCAGAAAGGACATTTTCGGTTGTTACAGAACCATTATTAGCACTACCCTTCACACGGCAGATAATATTTGCAGACCCGGCAAGAGGAGTACCGGTAGTCACGCAATCAGCTTTAACAAGGTTCCAATCCACGGAGGATACTGTATATTGATTTTCGGTATATGAATTGTTTCCACTGGTCCGGTGCTCACTAGAGCCTTCGAATGTAGCAGTATATACGGGATTGGCGACCGCAGTAGATGATGCTTTCTTGATGGTAATTACCTTCTTCTGAGGGTCATCTTCGTTACCATTACGGTATACTACGATGGTGCCAAGCGTCTGTTCTTCGGCACCAGCAGCTGTTGTAGAACTTACTGTGATGGTCTGAGCAGAGGCATTGCCGGAACCGGAAGCGGCGCTGGAAATGGTAAGGTTCTTTTCATCAGCGGGGTTAGCAACGGCCGTCCATCCAAAAGTAGGTGTAGTAATGGTGAAACTAGCAGTTGTTTCGTCTTTCAGGATCGTAATAGTAGAACCGGAAACGCTGAATGTCTCGCCGAGCTGGGCTACAGAAACAACTTTATTGGCACCCTGGCTAGCGGAAGAAAGTGTAATTGAACCATTTCTGGCAGCAGTTCCATAGTTCGGATTCACAGAGTAGGTAACTGTGCCAGCATGATCAGAGACAGCGGATGCTACGACTACGGTACCATCACCGACGGCTTCAACATCGTCTGCACCAGTGAAGTTATGGATTGTATAGGTCAAATTATCATCTACAACACCAATTGCAGGAACGTCCGTTACATTAGAGGCAACTATAGAAGGGTCGCCCAAAACGGCCCCATTGCCGTATATCTTAACGTTATCAATAGTAAGCTGGTAGTTACCTGATGTGGGTTTTGTTCCAGCCACTTCAAATTTGATTCTGACTTTCGAGAATTCTCCAGTCGAGCTAACAACGAAGCTATACTTGGCAAAACTGGTGGTTAATGATTTTTCATTATCGACCTTAACCCAGTTGGTACCACTGTCAGTTGAATAGTAGGTGTTTAATTTGAGATTTGTGTTGGACACTTTGGCGTCATAACTGACACTCGTAACATAGGAGCAGTCAAACCCATTATAGATTGCTCCGAAATTACCAGCAGAATAGACGCGCAGTTGTGCACAGTTACTTCCATTCCAGTTGCCATATGTGATATACCAGGAAGTTCCCTCAGGATCTGTCCCTTGAATAGGGGTTGCACTTGCGTAAGATGATCCATCAATTGGATAGTTGAATTCCGTAGAATAGATGGGCGGAGCAGCGTCATATGAGAAATTCAGCGTCTTAACCTTGCCCGGGACGAAGGAAACAGCAGCCGGGAGTGTAACGCCCTTGGACAGGTCATTGACCGTGAGGGTGAGGTTCTTACCGATCACTGCATCGAAGGGAGGAACCGAGATATAATAATCGGCCGAAGCGCCATCTGCGATGGGGGTGGTGTTAGTAACAGTAAGGGTAACGGACTTTCCTGTTTTACCGCTCTTGGGGGAGAACAACGGAGTAGCTCCCGAAAAATTGATATAAAACTGACCGGTGATATCATAGTCTTCCGTTGCGAAAGTGACGCTCTTTACGTCTACGGGGGCACCGGAATTGTTGGTTACGTGAACTTTGATGATGCTCATGGCCTGGTTCATCATAATGGAGGGAGCGGTGCCGTTTGCAACGCCTTCTGCCTTGCCATACAGGGGGAACTTGCTTCCGGCCAGGTGAGCCATCGGATGTGCAAAATCCTGAGTCATATTGCCTCCGACGTCAATGTAGCCATCACCTGAAGGTTTGAGATGTGAGTTATAGGGATAGAAAACGTACCAGTCATTGCTGGCCTCAAAAGCATCTGTGACAGTACCTTTGAACGTATTGCTGGCCAGATCTTCTTCTGCAATGGTGAATTTGTCATTGGTTCCATACGTGTCAGAGCCGGCGGCGGTATGGAAAACTGAGATTGCATCATTTGCAGCCCATTTTATGGATGAAATGCTTTCTGCAGTTGTTTTTGTATCTATTCCTGCAACGAATTCAAAGGGCACACCCACTTTGGCGGCCTGGGCGGGTTCTGCATCTTTGAGGATAGCCTCCTGTTTGGCGCAGCCCGGAGTGAGGGCGATGATTGCTGCAATCATCAAACCTTGAAGCATAAAATTCTTTTTCATAAGTCTTACTGCTTTGATGATTACATGGATGAACCAAAGTCGATGGGATTAGGGTCTTCGACAAAACCACCGATTCCAATCTGAGGATTCGGAACGCTTTGGCAGATGACAGCCTCGGATTGTACTACGAGGCGTTCTGCTTTGGGAGCAGTGTAATGAAGTTTTTGTTGCATTATAATAGGGTTTAATAGCATTTTTGACCTACTAACTCGCAAAGGTACAAAATTACGCGCAAATGGCCAAAACCATTTTTCATTTTAACATAGGTAAACCATTTTCTCAATCGCACATTTTTTTGTATTTTTGCATGATAAAACCTAGAAGAAATGGATAACAACAGCCCTAAACCCCAGAACCAGATTCAGTTGGAACTGAAGCCGGAAATTGCCAAGGGTTCCTACTCGAACCTTGCCATCATATCGCATTCCCGCAGCGAGTTCATCATTGACTTTGCCACTACCCTGCCCGGGCTGGCCAAGCCGGAGATTGGCAACCGCATTGTCATGACCCCGGAGCATGCCAAGCGCCTGATGAACGCCCTGTTCGACAATATCTCCAAGTATGAGGCCCAGTTCGGCGTCATTGACCTGGGCGGCGGCAAAGGCCCGCAGCAAGGCGGCGGAACATTCAATCTGGCCGATTTTGGCCCGTTGGGCGGCGGAAGCAAGTCGTAGATTCTTCGCCAGGCTCAGAATGACAAAAGAGAAACTTCTCAGTATCAAAGCCTTTGCCTTTGACATAGACGGCGTAGCCACGGACGGCGGCGTGTTCTGCAACAGCGACGGAGACCTCCTGCGCACCTATGACGCCAAAGACGGCTTTGCCATCCGGATGGCCGTCATGAACGGTTTCCCGGTAGCCGTCATTACCGGCGGCAGCTCCGAGAGCATCCGTAAACGCATGATTACCAGCGGAATAAAGCCAGAAGATGTGTTCCTACACTGCCGGGATAAAAGGGACCAGTTCCACCAGTTCTGCGAGCGCTACAACCTCCGGCCACAGGATGTCATGTACTTTGGGGACGATGTCCCCGACATGGACGTTCTCAAGGCATGCGGCTGCGGCGTATGTCCTGCCGATGCCGTGGAAGAAGTGAAAGCCATCGCAGACTGGACATCATCCCGCCCCGGCGGCAAGGGTTGCCTCCGCGAATGCATCGAGGGGACACTCCGTGCACAGGGAAAATGGGTGTTCAACCCCGGCGAATACAAGCGCAAATTTTAAGTCGATGGACCTTCACGGCAAGCAGATTATTCTGGGTAGCAACTCCCCCAGACGGCGGGAACTACTCAAAGGATTAGACATTGATTTTACGGTAGATACAGATAATCACTTCCAGGAAAGCTTTGGCCCGGAAGTTCCCTACGACACCGTCCCCCGCCTCATGGCGGAAGGCAAATCCCACGGCTTTCACCGCCCGCTGAAGGAGAATGAAATCCTCATCACGGCGGACACCATGGTCATCCTTCCTCCCGCAGACGGCCGCCCCGGAGAAATCCTGGGAAAGCCCAAGGACCGGGCCGATGCCTGCCGCATGCTCCGGGACCTCTCCGGCCGGGGACACCACGTCACCACCGCCGTCACCATCCGAGACGCCTACCGGGAGGAAAGCTTTGAAGTAACCACCCAGGTGTGGTTCAAGCCCCTCACGGAAGAAGAAATCAGCTATTATGTAGATACCTACAAGCCCTTTGACAAAGCGGGCGCCTACGCCATCCAGGAATGGATTGGCCATGTGGGCATTACGCGCATTGAGGGCTCCTATTTCAACGTGGTGGGCTTCCCCGTACAACGGGTCTATGAAAAGCTGCAACGCTTCCTCTGATGCATCCTTTTTCCCAAACCATACTAGACTGGTATGCGTGCAACGGCCGGGATCTTCCCTGGCGCCGCACGCAGGACCCGTATGCCGTATGGCTCAGTGAAATCATCCTTCAGCAAACGCGCATTGTACAGGGCATGGATTATTGGAAACGTTTCCTTAAACGTTTTCCAACGGTTCAGGACCTGGCGGCAGCCTCTGAAGACGAGGTTATGCGCCTCTGGGAGGGCCTGGGCTATTATTCCCGCGCGCGCAACCTGCACGCTGCAGCGCAGCAAATCGTCACTTTGGGTGCATTTCCTACCACTTTGGAGGGCATTTCGTCCCTTAAAGGTGTGGGAGATTACACCGCCGCCGCCATCGGTTCCATTTGCTTTGGGCTCCCGGCGGCTGTAGTGGACGGCAATGTGTACCGGGTCCTCGCCCGCTATTTTGGCCTGGAAACGCCCATAGGTACCACTGTCGCCAAAAAGGAATTCACGGCCCTTGCACAGCGCCTGCTGCCGCCGCAGGAAGCATCGGCCTTTAACCAGGGTATGATGGATTTTGGCGCCCTGCAATGCACGCCCCAGAACCCGGACTGCCTCACTTGCCCCCTGCAGGCCTCCTGCAATGCGTTCCGCACAGGACGGCAAGGCCTGCTGCCCGTGAAGAAAGCCGCTGCAAAAGTGCAGGAACGGCATCTGGAGTATGTGTATGTGCGTTATAACGGGGAAACCGCCATTCGCAAACGACCCGCCGGAGATATCTGGCAAGGGCTCTGGGAGCCGCTGGTGACCAATGCCGGGATCTCACCGTCTTCGGGAAAATGGTTTTTCGGAAAGCCTTCCGAAAAATATTTTTCCGAAGACGCCTTGCAACTCCTCCGTAAGGGCGTCAAGCACCAGCTTACCCACCGCACCATCTTCGCGGATTTCTACCTCTGGGAGCCTGCGGAAAGGCCCCAGCTGCCGGAAGGCTATATCTGGATACCAGAAACGGAGCTTGACCGTTACGGCAAGCCCCGTTTGTTTGAAAAGCTTCTGGAAGCGATTGCCGGTCGGAGCCGGCAATGACGCTAAGGCATCTCCTTGATATACACATCATGCTGCGGGAAAGGAATCTCAATGCCATGCTCGTTGAATGCATTGTAGATGGCCTCACGGGCTGCAGCCGGGAAGGAGCCATAGGTATCCACCGTAGTGAACAGCAGAACCAGCAGGTCCACGGAACTGTCTCCAAAATTGGATACGCGCACCGTAATTCCCTTCTTCCGGTCCACCACCTGGCGACCGTACTTATCCTTGATCAGGAGCGGCTGCAGGGCCTCCAAAATGACTTTCCGGGCCTCTTCCACATCCGTTCCGTACTTGACCCCCACCGTAAAGGTAACCAGCTGGTAGGAGTTGTTCCGCGTCAAATTCTTGAAGTTCTTACTGAACAGATCCGAATTGGTGAAAATGATGATGGAACCGTCTACCGCCTCAATCTGGGTGCTCTGATAACTCAGGCCGACCACCGTACCGCGAATACCGTCACACTCCACTATATCCCCCACGCGTACGCGCCCGCTCATGAGCTGAACCCCATAAAAGAAGTTGTTCAAGATATCCTTCATGGCAAAACCGACACCCGTTGCAAGCCCCGTCGATACCAGCGTAAGGCCGGAGGCCGGGATGCGCAGCATCACGAACACGATGATAATATACATGCCCCAGACCAGCAGGGTAATAATGTTGTTGGCCAGGTTGAAGTTGATATCCGTCTCCTTGAATACTACGTCCTCGCCCAGCTTGCGGATGGCCGCCTTGGTTCTCCAGACGCGGTATAACGCCTTGGCGGCATACACAATATATTTGAACAGGAAGAACAGGCTTGTGACGATAATGACGTCAAACAGCGAAACGGAGAAGCCGTCCTCGCCGGCCTGGACAAACGGCTTGAAGAAGATATCCTGCGCTACCGTGGTGAAATTGAACACGTTGCAGGCCATGAAAACGGCACACGGGAGAGACAGAATGCCCAGTTGTGGCACCACTGTACGCTTGAGGAGGTCGTACAGCCAGGTTACCTCGATATAGGCGCCGGGATTGGATGAGAGCGGCAACGAAGGATGGGCCTGCCGATACAGCAATTTGCGCTCTTTCACATGGCTTTCATGGTAACGGGTGAGCAACTCGCTGAGCGCAATCAGGGTTTCCAGCAGGGCCAGTTGGAACATCCACCAGATCATCAGCAACAGGGCCCCCATCACTACACCGGCCCAGGATATCAAGGTGGCGACAAGCATGACCGCAGCTCCTGTCCACAGCAGCCATTTGTCTTCCGTTGCCACCTTGTTGAGTTTCCGGATGACTACATGGAACTGCCATACGGTGAAAATCAGTATCAGGGCCGGGAACAACAGGCGGATAACGCTGTTGGGAATGAAGATGATACGGAAATAAATGATCATGAATGCCATGATGAGCGTGGGCAGGTATGCCCGAATGGTCACATGGTTCTGGTCATGCTCCAGGCGGATGAGCATCGAAGTGAAAATGGCAGCCATGAGCCAGGCAAATTCTCCCATCATGCCCAGCGAGCGCTGAATGAAAGTGTTCTCCGTGAACTGTGCATCCACCAGCAGGAAAATGCCAAACAGGATATCCCCCAGCAGCGCAATCACCATGCCCTTCCGCTCCCGGAACCAATCCTTGGCGAACAGCGGTGTTTTTTTAAGCCCCACATTGACGATAAGCGTGGCAATGGCCGTCGCGACCAGCAGGATGAGCAGCAGCAAGAACGAGTAAAAATACACCGTGGGGCCCCGCCAGGAACTGGTGACCCGCTGCTTGGAAAAATCTTTCAGTTGCAGGCTGTAACGGCTCTTTACATCAGCCATGGCCCTTTTGACCTGGAACGAAAAACGCTTGATGGTTTTGAAATAATTCCCCTGCCCCTCGACAAAAAGCTTTTCCTGAACGGCCGCATACCGCTCCTGGGCATAGTCATAGGCACTGCGCAGGAGCTCGTCCGTTTGCTGGTAATACTCATAGTCCCTGTCAATCTGGTGGAGCTGCTGCCAGTAATAAGCCACAATCTGCTCTGCAACATAGAGGCAACTGTCGCGTACGGCGACGGTGGCGTCATCCATGCGCAGCACCAGCGAATCCCGGACAAAATCGGGCGTAATGACCTCCACATGGGCCGTATCCGCCTGGGCCAGCGTCAACGAGGCGGAGTCCAGGGCAACGGCCACTTCCCACTTTTGCTCAATTTGCTCCGCTGTACGCTCCGGAGGCATTTTCCGCAGGGTTTGTACCAGGCGGTTGTAGCGGTCCATCTCCGAAGTAAGGATTGCTTTAACTTCCGCGTACGGAGTATTCTCGTTCTTGAACTGTTCGTACTGCTTGGTAATCTCGTTGAGGGCAAACGTAAGGTCAAACGTGTTTTCCGTTGCCTGCGAATACAACATCACGGAAAGCTCGTTGCACTCATCCACCAGCTTCACCAGCTTCTTATGCTGATCCTGGATGCGTTTTTCTGCGCTGCCGCTGAAGCGAATGAGGTTGGCATAGCTTTCCTTGAGCTCCATCAGGAGCACCGTGAGGGTATGGTTCAGGTTGTCCTCCTTGAACACGGCCCCAAGAGGAAGCACCACCAAAAGGGCACAGAGGATGGCTATCAGTCCTTTTTTCCTCATAGTTTTCCCTGTTCTCCCAGATGGGAATCTTTAAAGCCGATAAAATACAGCACACCGTCCAGGCCGATGGTGCTAATGCTCTGGCGGGCATTGGCCTTGACGCGCGGCTTGGCGTGGAAGGCGATGCCCAGGCCGGCCTCGTTGAGCATGGGCAGGTCGTTGGCGCCATCCCCCACGGCAATGGTCTGGGCAATGTTCACCTTTTCCGTCTGGGCAATCAGGCGCAGGAGATCTGCCTTGCGGCGGCCATCCACCACCTCGCCTACATATCGGCCGGTAAGCTTGCCGTCCTCGCCCACTTCCAGCTCGTTGGCGTACACATAGTCAATGCCATATTTGCGCTGCAGGTACTCTCCGAAGAAGGTGAAACCACCGCTCAGGATGGCAATCTTGTAGCCGCAGGTTTTGAGGACGTTCATCAGGCGGTCCGTGCCTTCCGTGATGGGCAGATGCTCTGCAATGTCCTTCATGACACTGATATCCAATCCCTTCAGCAATGCGACGCGCTGGGTAAAGCTTTCCTTGAAATCAATCTCTCCCCGCATGGCGCTTTCCGTAATGGCGGCCACCTGGTCATACACGCCGTGGCGGCGGGCCAGTTCGTCGATGCACTCCGCCTGGATGAGCGTAGAGTCCATATCGAA
>CAMZCW010000079.1 GCA_947305045.1 uncultured Bacteroidales bacterium
TGAAGTCCACCTTGGTGTTCTTGAGGATGTTCTGGGTGAGCTTGTTGCTCATGGCTACCGTCTTGCCCTTCTGGATACGGTCATCGAAGATGATGCGCGTAATGAAGATGGAGGTAAGGACGGAAGTGATGATACCGATGATAAGGGTGGTAGCAAAACCCTGCACAGGACCGGAACCGAAGATGTAGAGGATGATACCGGTGATGAGGGTGGTGAGCTGACCGTCGATGATGGCGCTGTAAGCGTTCTTGTAACCGTCGTGCACGGCCAGGGAGAAGCCCTTGCCGGCCGCCAGTTCTTCCTTGATGCGCTCATAGATAATCACGTTGGCGTCCACGGCCATACCGAGGGTCAACACCAGACCGGCGATACCGGGCAGGGTGAGCACGGCGCCAAAGCTTACCAGCACGCCGAACAGCAGCAGCACGTTGCACAGCAGCGCGACGTCTGCGATGAGACCGGCGCCCTGGTAGAAGAATACCATGTAGATGAGCACCAGGCAGAAAGCGATGAGGAAGGAGATGAGACCGGCCTTGATGGAAGCGCTACCCAGGGAAGGACCCACAACCTGCTCCTGGATGATGGTAGCAGGGGCGGGAAGTTTACCGGACTTGAGCACGTTGGCAAGGTCCTCTGCTTCCTGAACGTCGAAGTTACCGGTAATCTCGGAAGAGCCGCCGGTAATTTCCGTGTTCACGGTAGGATAGGAATACACCAGACCATCCAGGACGATAGCGACCTGCTTGCCGATATTGTCCTTGGTGAGGCGGGCCCAGATGGAGGCGCCCTCTGCGTTCATGGTCATGGAGACGGAAGGTGCACCGTTACCCCCGTTCTGGGCGCCGTTGAAGTTCACGCGGGCGTCTGTTACCACGCCGCCGTCCAGCGGAGCCTTGCCGTCACGGGAGTTCACCTTGATGGCAACCAGTTCATACAGGTTGCTGCCTTTCACCAGATCCGTGGGTTTGACGGACCACAGGCCCTTGAAACCGGCCGGGAGTACATCTGCAGCCATGGCCAGGTACTGGTTCACCTTCACGGTGTCCACACCCTGGGCAAAGCCGATGCAGGCGTTGTTCCAACCGGAAGGGGAGAGCACCTGGAATAGGGGATTGGCCACTGCTGTGGAGTCTCCGAGGTTGCCCAGAATCTCGCTCACGCGGGCGTCCACGGCATACAAATCTACCTCGTTGCCCTGATAGGTGGGCCAGAATTCCAGGGAGGCGGTACCCTGCAGGAGCTTGCGCACACGCTCAGGGTCCTTGACGCCCGGCAGCTCGATGAGGATTTTGCCGGAGTTGCCAACCTGCTGGATGTTGGGCTGGGTTACACCAAAACGGTCGATACGGTTGCGGAGCACGTTGAAAGAGTTGTCCACGGCGCTCTTGGCCTCACCGCGGATAACGCTGATAACCTGTGCGTTGGTGGCATCGTTGGAGATTTTGTCACGCAGTTCATAGGTGGCGAAAATCTCTGCCAGGCGACGCTGGGGGGCTACCTGATTCCAGGCTTCTTCGAACAGGCCGATGAAGTCTGCGCTGGAGGCCGTGTTGTTGGCCTTGGCCTGTGCCATGGCGGCCACGAAGTCCGGATCCGTGCTGTTGCCGGAAAGGGCCTTCACCAGGTCCTCCAGCTGAACCTGCAGCATGACGTTCATACCGCCCTTGAGGTCCAGACCCAGGTTAATCTCTTTTTCTTTCACGCTCTTGTAGGTGTATCCGAAGAACACCTTTTCCGTGCTGATGGAGTCAATGTAGGCTCTGTTTCTGATGTTGGCCACGGAGTCCTGAACATACTCACGGACTTCTGCGGCTACATTGTTAGACTCAACGAACTGCAGGGCCTGTTCCTCTGCATACTTGACAGCCTTGTTCTCCTGGATGCGGGTTACCGCCGTGAAGGAGAGCTGCCAGATGCTGGCGATGGCGAGCAGAATGGCTACGAGTCTGATCCAACCTTTGCTTTGCATTTTTGTATTTGTTTTAAATTTATTTGTAATCCGTTTCAGGTAACGTCTTTAGACACTACCGCAAAATAGGCTGCAAATTTACTAATTTTTTCTTATTTACGAAGAATTATTTGCAGATGCATGTCACAAAAAATTCGTAATTTTGCAAACTGCAGTTAAGATGAAGCATTTTCTCACCGGCATCCTTGTCCTGCTGTCGTCGGCAGGCCTCTTATCGGCCCAGAGCATTCTGGACCGGCCGGTGCCCGTGACGATGCCCATCGCGCCGGAACGCATGACGCTGGAGCAAATTGTGGCGCAGGCGGACAGCCTTCACCGGGCCTACCGCTTCAGGGATGCGCTGGAACTGTATGAGCTGGCCGGAGAAAGCGCCAAGGCCGCCCGGGCCCAGAACGGCCTCAACCTCATGGACCTCTGTGCCAGGCCGCATGTGGTGGCCCGCCAGCGGTTCTCCCGCAAGGACTTCTTCCTGTACTACCCGCTTCCGCAGCACGCCTGGCATTCCGCGCCCAACCCGTTGGACTCGACAGACACGTATCCCTTGTATTATCCCAAGGGGGCCGATGTCATCTATTATTCCGCGCGGGATCGCGCAGGCACGCGAAGCCTCTTCGTGACGGAGGATCTGGACAGCCTCTGGCGTGCGCCCCGCCTGCTGGGAGAGACGCTTCTGAGCACGGGAACGGACGTTTTCCCCATGCTGTCGCCGGACGGACAAACGCTCTATTTTGCCTCTGACGGCCTCTTCGGCATAGGCGGCCTGGACCTCTACATGTCCCATTGGGATACCGAGGCCGGCCGATGGGGCACGCCCGTCAACATGGGCTTCCCCTTCAACTCGCCGGCGGACGATTTCCTGCTCTGCGATACGCCGGACGGAAAATATACGCTCTTCGCCTCCAACCGGGAGTGCGCGAAGGACAGTGTCTATGTCTATGTGCTGGAGCGGGAGTCCCTGCAAAAGCGGGAGCCGGTGCGCGATCCGGCGGAGCTTTCCGGCATAGCGGCGCTCAAGGCCGTGAAGGACCTGGCGCGCATGGATGCGGCATCGGCCATGTCGTCGGCTCCGCAGGAAAACGCCAACACGCGGCTGTACGCCCGGAAGATGGAAGAAGCACGGACGCTGCGCGACGCCATTTCCAGGGAGGAGGTGCAGGCCGTGCGGGATTCGCTGGTCCGGCTGCTGGAGGAAGTGAACCTGGAAATCCGCCTGGTGGAACAGACCTTCCTGCAGAGCGGCGTGGTGGCCCAGGCGGAGGACAGGGAAGTGGTGGGCGCATCGCTCAGCTACACCTTTGCCAAAAACGCCATGGGCGGCCGCTTCAAACTGCGGCTGGGGACGCACGGGGAGGGGCCGGCCTTCCGCATCATGCCCATGGGGCGTTTTGCCGACGACAACCGCCTCCCGGAGGGCATCATCTACCAGATAGTGCTGTTTACCTCCGCGGGTCATGCCGGGTTGGACGATTTGCGCGGCGTAACGCCCGTGTACGAGCGTCTGGGCGCCAACCTGCGTTACACTTACTCCACGGGGCAGTATCGGCACTATGCGAGCGCCCTGCTGGACCTGAACACCTTGCGCGTGCTGGGCTTCCCGGAGGCGCATATTGTGGCCTATCGGGACGGACGGCCGGTGCCGGTGCAGTTGGCCAGACAGGAAGAATAACACTTTATACGCAATAACCATGAAGAAGCTAATCCTGCTGATGACGCTTGCCGCCGTCATCTCTTGCAGCAAAACCACTGTCTCCTGGACGGAAGGAGAGCCTGTGGACAAGAGGCTTTCTACCTTTACCCTGGAAATCCAACATCCTCCTGTAGGAACGGACTGGTTCATTTGGTTCAGCCAGTTCCGGACCCCCGTAACGCTCCCGGACGAGGCCGATGGCCGCATCGAGCATGTGAGCGGCACCTTGTACCGCTTTATCCCGCAGGCCGATACCAAAGGCCAGCCGCTGCGCCTGACGTATAGGGCCAAAACACTGGCGAACCGGGGCCGGGCCCCCGAGGCCTTCTACCTGGTGCAGCCGGGCAAAAAGCCGGTGCCGCTGGATGTGACCTGCACCTTCCTCCCGGCCCAGCCCAAGCACTCCTTCGAGTGGCAGCACGTGGACCTGCAGGCGGAAGACATGATTCCCCGCCTGAAGCGTGTAGAAAAAGGGGCAGGGGAGACGGCCATCCCGGACAGCTGGACTTCCTCTGCCATCGTGAAGAGCCAGGCGGCCGGCTGGTACAAGATATCCCTCAAAGACAACGCCGCCACGGTGGAGGCGGCCGATGAAGATGCGCTCTATTGGGCCGGTGTCACCCTGGCCCACCTCCGCGAAAGCGCCGCCGGCGGCCGGGTTCAGGAAATGGTCATCGAGGACTGGCCGGACTTCCCTTACCGCGGCTTCATGCTGGATGTGAGCCGCAACTTCACCACCAAGGAGAACCTCCTCACCCTCATCGACCTCATGGCCCGTTACAAGGCCAATGTCCTGCACCTGCACATGGGGGACGACGAAGGCTGGAGAGTGGAAATTGACGCCCTTCCGGAACTCACCTCCTATAGTGCTTTCCGCGGCCTGCCCGTCTTGAATGAGGACGGCACCATCTCCGAGCCCGATGCCCTGCAGCCCACCTACAGCGCCTCCCTGGACCGTAACGACCTGTCTGGAACGGCCAACGGCTATTACTCGCACGCGGACTTTGTGGAAATTCTTCGTTATGCCGCGGAGCGCCGCATCCGGGTGATTCCGGAGTTCGACACCCCCGGCCATTCCCGGGCGGCCATCAAAGCCATGGAAAAACGGGCCGAACGTACCGGAGATAGCTCCTGCCTCCTCTCGGAGTCGGCCGACACTTCCCGCTACATGTCCGTGCAGGACTATACGGACAATGCCATCAACGTGGCCCTGGAGTCCACCTATACTTTTGTGGAAACGGTCTTTGACGGGCTCATCGCCCTGTATAAGGAGGCCGGGGTTCCGCTGGACGTGATCCATGTGGGCGGCGACGAAGTCCCGGAGGGTGCCTGGATGGGCTCTCCGGCTTGTCAGAAGCTCATGCAGGAAAACGGATGGACCGGCGCGGACCGGCTGAAGGACTACTTTGTGAGCCGCGTGCTGGATATCGCCGCGGCCAAGGGCGTCAAGATTGCCGGCTGGCAAGAACTGGTGCAGCACCTGCAGCCGGAAACGGCCGCCAAACTGGCTGCAAACCTGGGCTACACCAATGTGTGGACGGTTTCCCGCGGGCGGGAAGAGCTGCCTTACCAGTTTGCCAATCAGGGCATTCCGGTGGTCATTTCATCGGCCCCCAATGCGTACCTGGATTTTGCCTATAACGACTCCAAGCTGGAGCGGGGGCACAACTGGGGCGGTCTGGTGGACGAGCGCCGCACCTTCAGCCTGCTTCCCTACAGCATGTACCGCAGCGTCCGCTGGGATGACCACGGTGAAATGCGGGATATCTCCCATGCCCCTGACGGTAAAACGCCGCTGGTGGCCAGGGAGAATATCGTGGGCGTTCAGGGCCAGCTCTGGACCGAGACCATCCGGAACTTTGACCATGTGACATATTATGTGTTCCCCAAGACGCTGGGCCTGTTCGAGCGCGGCTGGAATGCCTCTCCCGTCTGGGAAGGTACCCAGGTGTCCGACGACCCCGCTTTTGTGGCCGATTTCAACGCGTTCTACAGCATTATCCGGGACAAGGAACTTCCTTATTACAGGAAGATAGGCATCGCTTACCATACCAACTAAATGCGCCTGGTGATGATAACGGACTTCACGGAGCAGTTTTCCTACAAACTGCTCCGTGGAATCATGGCCTGGTCCCGGCGGCAGGAGCAGCCGTGGGTGGTGTGCAAGATGCCGCCGTCCTACAAGCGGGAAATCGGGATTCCCCGCGTGGTGGAATGGGCCAAAAACTGGCGTGCCGACGTGGTGGTGGGCCAGTTTGAACCGGACGAAGATGTAACGCTTTTCCGGAAAAACGGCATCGTGGCCATTGCCCAGGATTATATTTCCCAGTTTGAGGAAATCCCCAATCTTACCGGCGACTACTTCCTTTCGGGCGCCATGGCCGCCCGCCGGCTGTGCGGCCACGGATTCAAGAACCTGGGTTTCTTCGGCTACGAGAACGTGTGCTGGAGCGACGGCCGTCTGGAGGGCTTCCGGGAAACGCTCCGGGAGGATTTTCATATAGACGATATCCACATTTTCACGGACCGTCAACTGTCCAGTTTGTGGAGCTACGACACTTCCGCGCTTCAGCAGTGGCTGTATTCCTTGCCCAAGCCCATCGGCATTTTTGCCTGTGACGACAACCAGGCGGAAATCCTGCTGGAGACCTGCCAGGCATCGGGCATCAACGTCCCCATGGAAGTGGCCATCATCGGGGTGGACAACGACGAAGTGACCTGCAACCTTACCTCGCCGGCCATCACCTCCGTGAGCGTCGATATCGAAAAGGCGGGCTTCGAACTGGCAGCCATGGCCACCCGGATGGCGCAGGACCCTTCCTATCCGGGCGAAGACATTGTGATTCGGCCCGTGGCTGTTGTTTCCCGCGGCTCTACCGCCATTCAGGCCACCAGCGACCCCGTGGTGGCGGAGGCGATGCGTTTTATTTACCAGAACCGCGCCCGTAAAATCCTGGTCTCCGACGTGGTGGCGCAGGTGCCGGTGTCACGCCGGCTGCTGGAACAGCGCTTCAAGGACGTGACCGGGGCCAGCCTTTATACCGCCATCTCCAATCTCCGGATAGACTACTTTGCCCAGCAGCTCATCACCTCTTCCGATACCGTGTCCGAGATTGCCGCGCGCATGGACGAACCGGACACCAAAAGCCTTTCCCGCCGTTTCCGTGCACTGAAAGGATGCACTCCTACTGAGTACCGGAAGAAGAAATTGCGCAAATTGTGAATACAAATACGCAAATTTCGTAATTGTTCGCCGTTTCCCCGATTATCTTTGTGGTAGTTAAAACTAGTAACCACTGATAATCGAATGCTTTTAGGAATCGACATCGGCGGAACCACCATCCATATGGGGCTTGTCAAGGGCTCCGTATTGGTGGTGGAGAAAACCGTCCCATCATTTGACCGTAACTGGTCGCAGCAGCGGACGCTGGATTACCTGTGCGACAAAATCTCCACGCTCATGTGCCCGGAGGTGGAACGCATAGGCGTGGGCGTCCCTACGCTGGTAGATCCCGCCAAAGGCATTGCCTACCAGGCGGCCAACATCCCTTCCTGGGACGAAGTTCCCATCAAGGACGTACTCCAAACCCGTTTCGGGGTTCCCGTATCCGTAAACAACGACTCCAACTGCTTTGCCCTGGGTGCCGCGGCATGCCAGGAAAAACCGTGTAACGTCCTGGTGGGTATCACGCTGGGCACCGGAGTGGGCGTGGGGGTTATCGTGAACGGAAAGCTGTACGACGGTTCGCATTGCGGTGTGGGTGAGATAGGCGCGCTGCCTTACCAGGCGGAGGACTACGAAGCCTATTGCTCCAAGAAATTCTTCCACGCCCGCGGCCACAGCCCCAGAAGCGCCGCAGAGGCCGCAGAAAGCGGCAATCCGGAGGCCCGGGCGCTGTATCAGGAGTTTGGTGTCCACCTGGGCACGTTCCTCGCCGTGGTCATGTTCGCCTATGATCCGGACCGCATTGTCCTGGGCGGCGGTATCGCCCGTTCCTATGCACTCTTCCAGGAAAGCATGTGGAACACGCTCCGTGAAAAATACCCTTATACAAGATCCCTGTCAGGTCTTTGCCTCCAGGCCATGCCGGAGGAGGACATTGCACTGGTAGGCGCAGCATCCCTTTAAGATTGGTATCATGAGAACTTTTGCATCTTTGTCCGCACTTCTGCTTATGCTGGCCTGCTCTGCCACCCCGGAGCAAGGCCTGCTCACCGAGTGGACGCTTTGCCAGGAAGGGGCGTCCCAACAGTATCAGGTGAACGTTCCCTGCACGGTTGCCGGTGCGCTCAACCAGGCCGGTGTCTTTGGGGAAGACCTCTTCCTGGAGGACCACTACAAGACGGTCGACAAAGGCCTCTTTGACAAGCCCTGGGTGTACACAACGCGCTTTGACGCGGAAAAAGGCGCCTGCACCATCCTGCGTTTTAACGGCCTCAATTACCGGGCCGATATCGACCTCAACGGAACGCGCATCGCCGCGGCGGACACCACCTGCGGTACCTTTGTGGTGCGGGAATTTGACGTTACCCCGCTGATCAAACGCAGCAATACCCTGCAGGTGACCGTCTATCGGGCACAACCCCGGGAACTCAACCACGGCTACGTGGACTGGAATCCCCGCCCCCTGGACGAGAGCATGGGCATTACGGGCCCCGTGGAACTCATCGTCACGCCGGATGTGCAAATCCGGGACGTTTTTGTAAGACCTGTCGTAAACCCCGAAGACCTGTCTTCGGCGGCCTTTTTGGTTAATTGTTTGGTTAAGAACCGTTCCTCGCGTGCCGTGGAAGGAGCGCTTTGCGGCACGTACGAGGGCGGGAGCTTCACGCTTCCTGTCTCCCTGGCCGCCGGCGAGGAGCGCACCTTCACCGTGGAGGAAACGGTGGAGAACCCGCGCATCTGGTGGACACGCGAGATGGGCACGCCGGAACTGTACCATCTGGACGTGGCCTTTGAAAAAGACCAGGCCGTTTCCCACAGCAAGCAGGTAACGTTCGGCCTTCGTGACATCCGGGGAACCGTTGACCAAGACGGACATCGGCAGTTCATCCTGAACGGCCGCCCGGTCCTGATCAAGGCCGCCGGCTGGACGGATGACCTGTTCATGCAGGACACGCCGGAAAGCATCGCCCTCCAGCTGGGTCTGGTGGCCGATATGGGCCTCAACTGCATTCGTTTCGAGAACATCTGGGGCCTGGACGACACCGTGTACAACCTGTGCGATGAGCAAGGCATCCTCTCGCTGGTGGGCTTCAGTTGCCAGTGGGAGTGGGAAGACTACTGCGGCCTCCCGGAAACCCGCGGCTACGGCTGCATCAACGACCCCGTCTCCGAGGATATGGCCGTCCGGTACTTCCACGACCAGGTGATCCGCCTGCGTAACCACGCCTCCCTCATCGGCTGGCTCACCGGCAGCGACCGCATTCCCAACCCGGGGCTGGAAAAACGCTACCTTGATATATATAATAAGCTGGAGTATCGGCCCTACATTTGTTCCGCCAAGGGGCTCACCTCGCTGGGCGGTCCGTCCGGCATGAAGATGGAAGGCCCCTATGAGTGGGTAGGACCGGACTATTGGTGGACGGACACCGAAAATGGCGGTGCCTATGGCTTCAATACGGAGACGGGCCCCGGCCTCAACATCCCGCAGCTGGAAAACCTGCGCCGCATGGTAGGGGAGAAGGACCTTTGGCCTATTGGCCCCAACTGGGCCTACCACTGCACGGCTTCGTCGTCCCACATGAACAACACCGCCTTCCAGGAAAAGGTGATGGCGGGTGTCTATGGGAAAGCGACGGATTTGCAGGACTATATGCGCAAGGCGCACGCCCTGGACTATGACTCCGAGCGCGCCATGTATGAGGCCTTCCGCGGCAACGTGCCCC
>CAMZCW010000080.1 GCA_947305045.1 uncultured Bacteroidales bacterium
TGCGCAGGAATTTGACGCAAAAGCCGTGCAGGGTGCACACAAAGTCGTTGTAGTCCCCGCTATGCACCATGGCGGCGATGCGGTTCCGCATCTCCGCGGCGGCCTTGTTGGTAAAGGTAAGGCATAGCAGGTTGGCCGGGTCTATCCCCAGGACATTCACCAGATACGCATAGCGGTGGGTGAGGGCCTTGGTTTTACCCGTTCCTGCCCCCGCCACCACGCGAATGCGCCCTTCGGTGGCCTCTACGGCTTTCTTCTGCCGGCTGTTCAGTCCTTGGAAAATGTCTGTCATACGTGATTGCGAAATTTTTCGTTGCGACTTTTTTCGCAACGGCTAAATGATGCTTTTTACCCAGAGTTTAAAGAAGGGAACGTCCAGCGGCGCGTTTGGGCGCATTATCGTAGCGCTGGCGGACCAATCGGACCGCTGGTGGCACGAATTCCGGGAAAAGCGTGCCCATGGCGGGACCGGGGCAAAGGTGTGTGCTTGTTAACGCAGCCTAATCCCTTCTTCCTGCATGGCTTTATCCGCCTCCTGGCAGGCCATGGAGCCGTCGATAAAGTCATACAGCATATCCACAACGATGAGGGCAGTGTCTTTCATGGCAATACTTTCTACAAAGATACATAAAAATCGTTATATTTGTACGACCTACTGCTATGTATACCATGAACGAGATCAATACCGCTTACGTATCGGACAAGTACCAGTACACCATGGGAAAATCCTATCTGGACTGTGGAAAAGAAGGCCAGATTGCCGTGTTCAACCTGTTTTACCGCAAAGCCCCGGAAAACAACAACTGGGCCGTGGTGAGCGGTACGGAGGAAGTGATAGAAATGGTCCTCAAGCTGGGCACGGAGCCGGAGGAATTCTATGAGAAATTCCTGCCCGGAGAGGAGTACAAGGACTTTCGCAAATACCTCAGTTCCATGAAGTTCACCGGCGACGTATATACCATGCGGGAAGGCGAGATTGTGTTCCCCAACCAGCCCATCGTCACGGTAGTGGGGCCGCTGGTAGAGGCCCAGGTCCTTGAAACGCCCATGCTGTGCATCCTGAACCACCAGATGGCCGTGGCCACCAAGGCCTCCCGCGTGTGCCGTTCCACGGACAAACCGGTCTCTGAGTTCGGCTCCCGCCGCGCACACGGCCCCTGGGCAGCGGTCTATGGCGGCAAGGCGGCCCAGATTGCCGGCTGCGCCAGTTCCTCCAATATCCTCACCGGCGCATTCAACAATGTTCCTTCCACCGGCACCATGGCGCACAGCTTCATCACTTCCTATGGCAGCACCGTAGAGGGTGAGCATCAGGCGTTTACGGATTACATCCATACGCATCGGGGAGAGAACATCATCCTCCTGATAGACACCTACGACACCCTTCGCTGCGGCATCAAAAACGCCATCCGTTCCTTCAAGGAGAATGGCATTGACGATACTTACGCCCCCGGTTACGGCATCCGCCTGGACAGCGGGGACTTGGCCTACCTCTCACAGGAGGTGCGTCGTATCCTGGACGCCCACGGCCTCACCAAGTGCAAAATCTTCGCTACCAACGGCCTGGACGAGTACCTTATCACGGATTTGGAGCGCCAGGGTGCCCGCATTGACAGTTACGGTGTAGGCGATGCCATTGCCACCTCCAAGGCCGCCCCTTGCTTCGGGAATGTGTACAAGTTGGTGCAGATAGACGGCCAGCCGGTTCTCAAGCGCTCGGAAGACAAAATCAAACTCATCAACCCCGGCTTCCAAATCACCTGGCGCATATCGGCCCAGGACAAGGAGAAGGGCAATTTCCTGGACGGCTACGTTTTCAAGGCCGATGTCACCTGCCTTCGCGGCGATGCCCTGGACCTGGCCATCCAGCACGGAAAAACCATCACCATCCGGGACGAATACGATTCCTTCAAGACCAAGACCTTCGAGGAAGGCCAGTACGACGCCCGTCCGCTCCAGCTCCAGTCCATCAAGGCCGGAGTGCGCATCGCCCCGTACTATGACCTCCAGATGAAGAAGGCCTTTTACCAGGACAACCTGCACCACTTCTCCCCGGCGGAGCGCCGCCTCATTAACCCCCACTATTACAAAGTGGACATCTCGGATGCCCTGTATGACCTCAAGATGTCCATCATTGGAAAGCTGGTGCATGAGATAGACTCCTTTGAGATATAGCCGCGATTGCACTTAGACCGGTTGTGGGGGCATTTTTTTGCAATCGCGGCCGGGAAAACAGGCTTTTCGGGCAAAATGATTGCCGCGATTGCAAAGAACCGGGCATGTGCACCTTCTAGTTGCAATCGCGGCAAGGTTTCTTTCCCAGTGGGAAGCTACAGCGTGGACATCTTCTCCAGGCACAACTCCACCAGTTTGCGGATGGCCGGTTTGTAGTCCGGGTTGGAGCTCTGGAGATAACGGTTGGCAATGATGCAGCAAACCGTGCTGGCGTGGTGGCCCAGGTGGGCGGCCAAACCGGCCAGCGGGGAGCTCTCCATCTCGAAGTTGGTGATGCGGTAGTCCTCGCCGCCGGTGGAGAAGCGGAAGCTCTCTACGTCTTCCAGCATGTTGGGCATGGCCAGCGGCAGGCGGACAATGCGTCCCTGCGGACCGTAAAAGCCGGGAGCGGAAATGGTTACCCCCTTTAGCGTAACGTCTTTCATGAGGTCGATAATCTTGCTGGAGGCCTTCACGAAATACGGGGAAGGGAGGTACGGGTTCCAGTTCATGTGCTTTTTGAAGGCTTCCTCCACTTCCGGGATGGTTACCTTTTCACGGTTGCCGTACCAGTTCATGACGCCGTCGAATCCCACGCTGATGTGAGCCAGCACATAGCTGCCCAGCGGGATGTCTGCGTGCAGGGCGCCGGAGGTGCCGATGCGCAGGATATTGAGGGCGCGGTGCTCCGGCTTTACCTCGCGGGTTTTGAAGTCCACGTTGGCCAGGGCGTCCAGTTCCGTCATCACAATGTCAATGTTGTCCGGGCCAATCCCATGGGACAGGGCGGTGATGCGCTTGCCGTTGTATTTGCCGGTTACGGATACGAATTCACGCGAGGCGTGGCGGAACTCGATGTCTGTCAGATACTCGGCAATCATGTCCACGCGGGAAGGATCGCCTACCATAATTACGTTATCGGCCAGTTCCTCCGGTTTCAGGTGAATGTGGAATACGGAGCCGTCGCCGTTGATAATAAGTTCAGATTCAGGTATTCTCATAATAGATGTGGTCTTAAAATACAAATATAAACTAATTTTCCTATATTTGCAAAAGACCTATCGTCATCGTTATGAAGAAAACCATTCTCGTTGCGGTCCTTCTGACCGTCACCCTGTTCCCTTTGAAGGCCGATGAAGGCATGTGGCTCCCGGCCCTCATTTCCCAGCGCATCGCTGACATGCAGGTCAAGGGCCTCAAACTTAGCGCAGAAGACATTTACAGCGTGAACCAGGCCAGTCTCAAAGACGCCGTGGTGCTGTTCGGCAGCGGATGCACGGGCGAACTGGTGAGCGACCAGGGCCTCCTGTTCACCAACCACCATTGCGGCTACAGTTACATCCAGAAGCATTCCTCCGTGGAACACGACTACCTCAAGGATGGTTTCTGGGCCCTGAACCGGAATCAGGAACTGCCCAATCCCGGACTCACCGTACGCTTTCTGGAGCGGATGGAAGATGTTACCGCTCAGGTACTTAAGGGATACAAGCCGGAGAAGATGGACGAGCTGGACCGCATGAAAATCGTCAAGAAAAACAGTGAGAAGCTTAAGGAGCAGGCGGTGAAGGGCGGCCAAGGCCTCAAGGCCAGCGTAGAAGCACTCTACTACGGCAACCAGTACTTCCTCTTCGTGTTCCGCGAGTACACGGATGTGCGGCTGGTGGGCGCTCCGCCGTCTTCTATCGGCAAGTTTGGCGGAGAAACGGACAATTGGATGTGGCCCCGTCACACCGGCGATTTCTCCATCTTCCGCATCTATGCCGGCAAGGACAACATGCCTGCCGATTACAGCGAGGACAACATCCCCTACACGCCCAAAAAGTCCCTGAAAATCTCCCGTGCAGGTGTAAAGGAAGGCGATTTCACCTTTGTCTATGGCTGCCCGGGCAGCACGCAGGAGTATGTGCATTCGGAGGCGGTGAAATACATTGCGGAGGTCTCGGATCCGGAAAAAATCGCCCTGCGTACCACCCGGCTTCAAATCATGAAAAAGTACATGGACCAGAGCCAGGCCGTCCGTATCCAGTATTCCAGCAAATATGCAGGCGTTGCCAATGCCTGGAAAAAGTGGCAGGGGGAGGCAAAAGGCCTCAAGAAGATGAAGACCGTGGCCACCAAGCAGGCCTACGAAGCCCGTTTCCGGGAATGGGCCCAAGGCACGGAATACAAGGACGTGCTGGACAACCTGGCCTATATCTATCAGGAGCGGAACGCCCTTTACCGGGCCTATGAATACTACAACGAGACCGTCCGCAGCATCGAGCGCCTGCGCATGGTCTCCGGCCGTCCCTTCGAGATGAAGGATTACTACCAGCCCATTGACGAGGAAACCTTCGTGGCCCTGATGGAGGCCTTCGACAAGCATCTGGATGACGCTTACAAGCCGGCATACTTCCTGCAAAAGCGGGCGGAATATGACAGCATGGAGGCCTGGAAGGACGATGTCTTTGCCAGCGACGAGGAAGCCCGCGCGCTGTCCGATGCCCTGGATGCGTTCTATAAGGGCCCCATCGTGAGCAAAGTGCGCTCCCTGAACGAGTCCCTCCAGCTGGTGTACCGGGACTATATGCGTGCCCAGATGGCGTTTGAGCCTGAGAAGGCTTTCTACCCGGACGCCAACCTTACCCTGCGTGTGGCCTATGGCCATGTGGAGGGGTATCGGCCCGCCGATGCCGTCTATTACCATCCGGTCTCCACGCTGCGGGGCATTATCGAGAAGGACAATCCGGACATCTTTGACTACAACATTCCCCAGACGCTGCGGGACATCTACGCCCAGGGCGGCCATGAGGACCAGCCGGTCTGTTTCCTGGCCACCAACCATACCACCGGCGGCAACTCCGGCAGTCCGGTCCTCAATGCGGAGGGCAACCTCATCGGCATTAACTTCGACCGCGTATGGGAAGGCACCCTGAGTGACCTGGCCTTTGACCCGGACGTATGCCGCAATATCTCCCTGGATGTCCGTTATATCCTGTTTATAATAAAGGAGATAGGCCATGCGGGCTATCTCCTGGATGAAATGACGTTTGTGGATTAGATACTCAGCATAATGTCGTTGAGTAGGCCGCCGGCCGTCTGGCGCGTTCCGGCACCGGCGCCCTGGATGAGCATGGGGGAAGGGTAGTCGCCTGTGGTGATGAGAATGGCGTTGTCCGTGCCCCGAAGGCTGTACAGCGGACTCTCCGGCCCCACTTCCTGCAAGCCCACCACGGCGTGGCCCTCAGCATCGACGGACGCAACATACCGCAGCTTCTTCCCGGAGGCTGCGGTTTTTTTGTACCGCTGGTCGATATCGGCAGGAATGGGTTCCAGCGTCACCTGCGCCTCTTCCAGCGGAAGGCCGGCCTGGCGGCTCAGGATGAGGATTTTACGCAGGACGTCCTTGCCGGAAAGATCCACCTGCGGATCCGGTTCCGTGTAGCCTTTTATGCGGGCATCTTCCACCAGGGCCTCCCAATCGACCCCGTTGTAGTTGTCCAGCAGGTAGTTGAGCGTTCCGGAAAGCACGGCATCCATGCGCACCAGGGTGTCGCCGCTCTGCACCACGCGGTCCAGCGTGACCAGGACGGGCAGCGCCGCACCGGCCGTGGTCTCATAGCGCAGGGAAACGCCGGCCTTATGGGCCTCCAGCTGCAGGTTTTTGAACTGGGCGTAGGTGCCGGAGAAGGGAATTTTGTTGCAGGCTACCACGGAGTACCCGCTGTGGAAAAGGTCCGGATAGCGGAACCCGAGCTCCTCGTTGGCCGTGCAGTCGATGAACAGGGAATTCTCCAGCGAAAGTTCGCACAGGGCATCTACAAAGGAGCCGGGCGTACCAGCCTGCAAAAGTTCGCCGGCGCGAGCCAGGTCTATCCCTTCCGTATCAATTACATAGCACGTGCTCCGGGCCAGGCCGCACACGCGTAGCTCCTTGCCGGAACGTTTGGCTATGGCCGCCGCATTGTCCAGCAGCATGTTCACCAGCGCCTTGCCCACGCGGCCGTAACCGGCGATGAACAGGGGAATAATCTGGTTGGTGAAGCGGTCAAAGAACTCGTGGTGGATGGCACGGATGGCTTCGTCGGCGCGTTCGGAGGGAACAATTACGGAGATGTTCCGCTCCGAGGACCCTTGTGCGGTAGCGCGGACCGGGATGCTGTGGTGGCTCAGGGCGGCCAGCATGCCGCCGGTGGCGCCGCTGTGGCCCAGCATATCGTCCCCAATCACGCACACGATGGAAAAGCCCTTTTCCACGCGCAGGGGATTCAGTTTCCCCAGGGAAATCTCGTAGGCAAAGCAGGTGTCGGCCGCTCTCCGGGCCTTCTCGGCGTCGGCCGCCGCGATGGCGATGCACATGGAGTGCACGGAAGAGGCCTGCGTGATAAGGATGATGTTGATGCCGGCGCGGGACAGGGCGTCGAAGAGGCGGGAACTGAAGCCCGGTACGCCCACCATGCCGCTGCCTTCCAGCGAGATGAGCGCCAGGCCATGGGAATGGGCGATGCCAATGGCTCCCCCTTGTGCGCGCGGCGGATTTTTCTCCACCAGCGTGCCCGGCTTATCCGGATGGAAAGTGTCTTTGACGTAAATGGGAATCCCCTCAGCCACAACGGGTTGGATGGTAGGCGGGTAAATCACCTTGGCACCAAAGTGGGACAGCTCCTGCGCGGCGCGGTAGGAGATATGCGGAATGGGCCGGGCCGATGGCACCACCTCCGGGTGGGCAGTCATAATGCCGGGAACATCGGTCCAAATCTCTACCCGGCGGGCGTGGATGCCCACGGCAAACAGCGACGCGGTGTAGTCCGATCCGCCGCGCCCCAGCGTGGTTACCTTGCCGTCCTGGTCGCGGGCAATGAAGCCCGGGACAATGAACAGTTCCGCGCGCGTATGCTGCTCAACGGCCTCTTGCACGCGCCGATAGGTCTCCGCGCTTTCCACCACGCCGTCCCGCACGCGGACAATCTCGCGGGCATCCAGCCATCGGCACGCAATGCCCTGCGAGAGGAAACTGTCCGTGAGGATGCGGGTGGAGAAGAGCTCGCCAAAGCTTTCCACGGCGCTCAGGCTGGTGGGGGAGAGCTCGCCCAGCAGGAAAACGCCCTGCAGGATGCTCTCCAACTGCCCGAAGAGTCCGTCCACGGCGCCTTGCGTTTTGTTTCTGTAGCCGGCAGGTAACAGGGTGTCGATAATGGCGTGGTGCCGCTCCTGCCAGCGGGCCAGGCGCTCTTTGTAGGCCTCGTCACGGGCAGCGGCCAGCCGGCCCATCTCGATGAGGGCGTCGGTGCAGCCGCTGATGGCGGAACTTACCACAAGGGTGCGATCGGCCTCCAGGGCCTTCTGAACAATCCGGATGGTCTGCAGCATGGCTTCCGCACTGGCAACGGAAGTGCCGCCGAATTTGAGTACTTGCATAACTTACAGGATAAGGGCCGACAATTTGGCGGTTTCCAGCAGGAAGCCGTCGTGGCCGAAATTTGAGCTGATTTCTACATAGTGCGCGCCCGGAATCCAGGCGGCCCACTGCCGGCCTTCCGCCGGCGGGAAAATGAGGTCGCTGTCCACGGCGACCACCGTTGTGCGGGCTTTGATGCCCTGCAGGGCCTTTTGCACGCCGCCCCGTCCGCGTCCCACGTTGTGGCTGTCCAGGGCGTTGCTCAGGCAATAGTAGGAGTAGGCGTCAAAGCCACGGCGCACCAGTTTTTCTCCCTGGTAACGCTCGTAGGAGGCTACACGGCTGGCAAAGAGGGTATCCGGGTCTTCTTCGGCCTGGGTGAGCCCATAGCCCTTGAAGCAACGGTAGCTGATGAGTGCCTGGGCACGGGCACATTTGAGCCCTTCCCGGCCGCCGTCCAGTGACCGGGCCTCGCGGAAGGTGGGATCGGCCTCCAGGGCCATGCGCTGCGCTTCCACCGTCGCCCCCAGGAAAGGGGAGATGCGGGGCGCCGTGCACAGCAGCAGGCAGCGGTTAAACAGCTCCGGCTGCATCACCGCCCATTCCATGGCGTGGAATCCGCCGTTGGAGGCGCCGATTAAAAGGTCGATTTTATTGATCCCCAGATGCTTGCGTACGGCCTCGAAGGCCAGCACCGTGTCGCGGATGGTCACGTCCGGAAAGTCCAGCAGCCAGGGCTTTCCGGTAGCCGGATTTTCCCGTGCCGGTCCCTCGGACCCGTATGCGCTGCCCAGCATGTTCACGCATACCACACGGTTTTTTTCCGTGTCGATGGTTTTGCCCGGTCCCACCATTTCCGGCCACCAGTCCTCCGGGTCGCTGTTGGCGGTAAGGGCGTGGCAAATCCAAATCACCTTGCCCTTTCCTTTGGATGTATGAAAGACGATGCGCGCGTTTTCCAGCATGCCGCCACATTCCAAGTTCAGGTTGCTTGTAATTTCTTGTCGAATCATGCTTTCGCTGCGTTCAGGGCTTGTTCAAGGTCTGCAATAATGTCTTCCGGGGCTTCCAGTCCTACGCTGAAGCGGATGAGGTCCGGGGCAATGCCGGCCGCTTTGAGTTGCTCGTCGGAGAGCTGCCGATGGGTATGAGAGGCCGGATGTAGGACACAGGTGTGACAATCGGCTACGTGGGTCTCAATGGTGACGAGTTTCAGGGCATCCAGGAAGCGATTATCAAAGGCGCGGCCGCCCTTGAGGCCAAAGCACAGCACACCGCTGCAGCCATTCGGCAGGTATTTGAGAGCCAGGTTGTGGTGCGGGTCGCTTTCCAGACCAGGGTAGTGCACCCAGGCTACGTCCGGGCAGTTTTCCAGCCAGCGGGCTACCTGCAGGGCACTGCTGCTGTGGCGCGGCATCCTCAGGTGCAGGGTTTGCAGGCCCAGGTGCAGGTAGAAGGCATTCTGGGGGCTTTGGGTGCTGCCCAGGTCCCGCATCAGGTGGGTGACGGCCTTAGTGATAAACGCGGCCTTGCCGAATTTCTTGGTATAGGTGAGGCCGTGATAGGAAGCATCCGGCGTGGTGAGGCCGGGGAACTTATCGGCATATTGCTCCCAGGGGAAGTTGCCGCTGTCCACCACAGCGCCGCCCACGCTGGTACCATGCCCGTCAATGTATTTGGTGGTGGAATGCGTTACAATATCGGCCCCCCACTCGAACGGGCGGCACAGCACGGGCGTAGCGAAGGTGTTGTCAATCACCAGCGGCAGGCCGTTTTTGTGCGCTACGGCGGCCCAGCGGGCTATGTCCAGTACCTCTACGCCGGGGTTGGAGAGGGTTTCCCCGAAGATGAGCTTGGTGTTGGGGCGGATGGCGGCCTGAATCTCGCTGTCCGGGGCATCGGCCTTGATAAAGCT
>CAMZCW010000081.1 GCA_947305045.1 uncultured Bacteroidales bacterium
AATCGCCCAGGAAGTAGGCCTCAGCAAGTCCATGGTCGCCAAGATCATCAAGCAGGCCGAAGCGTCCACCGCGCAGACAGGGGTAAACGCAGTGGACACGGTGGACAAGGTGGACACCGGTGGACAAGACCTGTTTGACCAAAAGGAGGAGGAATAGTATGAACTACGAATACCACCTTCAGAAATACGCCGGAACAGCCTCCCGCCATACCTGCCCCAACTGCGGCGGCAAGCGCTGCTTCACGCTCTACGTAGACGCCAACAACGAGCCCCTGAACGAGGCTGTAGGCCGATGCGACCATGAATCCGGCTGCGGCTACCACTACACCCCCAGCCAGTACTTCAAGGACCACCCCGACGCCAAACCAAACGCCGAAGACTGGCGGAAGGCCCCGGAGTGGCTGGATAAATCCGTCCACCAGCGTCCACCCTGTCCACCCGTCCACCCGGTGGACAAAGTGGACACGCTCCCCGAGGACATCGTGGCCAAGACCCTGAGACCCGACCGCCCTTCGGACTTCACCCAGTTCCTTGCCACCATCTTCGATCCCATCATCCTGGAAGGCCTCATCGACGAATACCGCATCGGTGTCACCCGCGACCGTGCCGTTATCTTCTACCAGATTGACGTTCAGGGCCGCATCCGCACCGGCAAGGTCATGAAATACGATCCCGAGACCGGCCACCGCATCAAGGACGAGAACACCAAAGGCCGCATCACCTGGGTGCATTCCCTGATGAAATACGCAGGCCAGCTTCCTCAGGAATGGACGCTGACACAGTGCCTGTTCGGAGAGCACCTGCTGCCTCTCTTTCCTGAGAAGCCGGTTGCCCTGGTGGAAAGCGAGAAGACCGCCATCATTTGCGCCGGACTCATTCCCAAGTTCATCTGGCTGGCCACCGGCGGGAAGTCCCAGCTCAATGCGCGGCTGAACGTGCTGAAGGGCCGTTCCATCACTGCCTTTCCGGACATTGACGGCTACGACACCTGGTGCCAGAAAGCCGCGGAATTCCCGGAGCTGGGCATCAAGGTGGCCGACCTCCTCCAGAAGCACGGCACCGAGCAGGACCGGGCCGACCACATCGACATTGCCGACTGGCTCATCCGCTGGCACCGCACGCCCAATCCCCGGGCCGATGCCACCTTTGCCGCCGTCGCGCAGTATTTCTCTCCGGAGGTACATGAGGAGATCCGGGCGCTCATTCACGACCTGGATCTGGAGTTTGTGGGAGTCGAGAAAGTTGAGGAAGAGCCGGAGGCGTAAAGTTTTCCTTGACCCGTCCTTGACTCAAGGAATTGGCCGGAAATTTTGCTATATTTTTGTTCCCAGATTCCAAACAGGAGTCTGGGATTTTTGTTCTGAGCGCTCATTTCAAGAACCCATTGTTCAACCCGAAAGCAAACGACAATGGTTTCATCAGAAGAAAAAATCACTTACGACAACCTGCCCCAGGCGGTTGCTACATTGCTATCAGAACTCAGGGTGTTACGCACCCTGACAGAGAATCACACCACCTACGGCGGCTTCTCGCCGTGGATGGATGTAGATGAACTATGCGAGTATCTGCCCGGCCATCCGGCCAAGTGTACGATTTATTCGTGGGTTCAGCAATCTGTCATCCCTTTTCATCGCTGCGGAAAAACTCTTTGCTTTTATCGTCCTGAAATAGACAAGTGGATCAAGCGTTAATAGCAAAAAAACGTATCCCCATTACACCGCTCTGAAATGCCGTTTTTCAGGGCGGTGTTTCACTTTGATACCCTACTATACCCGATTTTCGCGCAAAAAATTGTAAATTTGCTATTTGCAATAGCAACAAGTACATATACCCATAACCCACAAGGACCAGTAGGCCTTGTCGTAACCATATAGCACGATGAACAAGCAACAGCTCGCCAGTAAGATTTGGGCTTCAGCCAACAAGATGCGCTCCAAGATAGAGGCCAACGAATACAAGGACTATATCCTGGGCTTCATCTTCTACAAATTCCTGTCCGACAAAGAGGAAGAATTGCTGAAAAAGAACGACTGGACCGACGAGGATATCAAAAACGAACTGACGGAAGACAATATCGAAGACAAGCAGTTTATCCAACAGACGCTTGGTTATTTCATCTGTTACAAGAATCTATTCTCCACCTGGATTAACCCCAACAGCGACTTCGACGCATCCCAAGTCACGGACGCTCTTCTCGCTTTTGAACGGAATGTTTATCGCACTCATCACAAAGTCTTTGATAAGATTTTCAATACTCTCCAAACAGGCCTCAGCAAATTAGGAGACACGAATGGCGCACGTACGAAAGCGATACTCGCCCTGCTGAAATTAATCAAAGACATTCCCACCGACGATTCCCAAGATTACGATGTCCTTGGATTCATCTATGAATATCTGATTGGTAATTTCGCTGCTAATGCAGGAAAGAAAGCCGGAGAATTCTATACGCCCCACGAGGTTGCCTTGTTGATGGCGGAAATTGTTGCCAACCATCTCAAAGGACGTGAGACAATCGAGATTTACGACCCCACGAGTGGTTCTGGCTCCCTCCTGATCAACATCGGTAAAGCCGCTGCCAAGCACCTTCGTCAACGAGACAGCATCAAGTACTACGCCCAGGAACTCAAGGAAAACACCTACAACCTTACGCGAATGAACCTGATTATGCGCGGTATAAAACCGGAAAACATCAAGGTTCGTTGCGGTGACACATTAGATCAGGATTGGCCCTGGTTTGATGATAATGACCCCATCCGTACTTATGAAGCATTGTACGTTGATGCCGTCGTAAGTAATCCACCCTACTCCCAGCAGTGGGACAACAAAGACAAAGAGACCGAAGCACGCTACGCCAATTATGGTGTGGCCCCCAAAGGCAAGGCAGACTACGCTTTCCTGTTGCACGACCTATATCACGTCAAGCCGCAAGGAATAATGACCATTGTCCTCCCTCACGGCGTGCTTTTCAGGGGAAAAGAAGAAGAGACCATTCGCAAAAACCTGATCGAGAAAAACAACATAGACGCCATTATCGGGCTTCCTGCCAACATTTTCTTCGGCACGGGTATTCCCACCATCATTATGGTGCTTCGCCAGAAACGGGACCGCAATGATGTCCTCTTCATTGATGCATCACGCCTCTCCGAGAAAGTTGGCAAACAGAATAAACTCACCGCATCCGACATCAAGCGTATTGCGGACACATACATAGAACGCAGGCCCACTGATCCGGCCTTCGCCCGGGTAGTCTCACGAGAAGAAATCCGCCGGAATGAATACAATCTGAATATTCCGCGTTACATTGACTCCGCGGAAAAACCCGAACCCTGGGACGCCCATTCTATCATCTTTGGCGGCATCCCCCAAACAGAGATAGACCTGCTGGCCCCTTACTGGACAGCATTCCCGACGCTTCGCAGTTCTCTTTATACGGCTTCGGAAACACCATATACCAGCATCAAGAATGATGATGTTGAGGGTTGCATCAATGACAATCCCGACATAAAGGCCTGGCTGAAGAAATACGCTGACATACTTGCCCCTCTTCCCGATGACCTGCACACCCGCTTGGTTGACGGAGTGATGACTGTTGGCAAAGACCAGGAAGAATCTGTCATTGCTGCATACCTTTTTGAAAAGCTCTCTCCGCTACCGCTTATTGACAAATACCAAGCATTCCAGATCCTGGACAATAACTACCGTCCTATTGCAACCGACCTTGAAATTATCCAGACTGAAGGTTTCGACGCCACCCGGGTAATTGAACCGCACATGGTTGTCAAGAAAAAAGACGGTGAAGATGTTGAAGAACAGGACGGCTGGCAAGGCCGCGTCCTTCCTTTTGAACTCGTCCAGCGCAAGAAACTCCCGGCAGAATACCAGGCACTTCAGGTAGCCATCGAGACTGCCGCCACAAAGGAAGCCGAACTGGAGGACATCAAGCAGTTATTTAACGAAGAAGACCTGCAGCCGGACTTCTACGATGATGAGAAACAATCCTTTATCACCAAGGGCGTAAACGCGCGTGTAAAGGCCATCCGTAAAGAACTCAGAGGAGCCGCACCTGAGCCGGAATCTCTCGAAGAAACACTCCTGGCCTTCCACGACAAAGGCGAGGAACTCAAGGCCGCAAAAAAGCAGGTCCGTTCCCTTTCGGCCGATTTACTGACAAAGACAATGGCCGCTATTCCCGCCCTGTCGGATGATGATGTTAAGTCGCTCCTTCACGAAAAATGGATAACGCCGCTCTGCGAACAGCTGGCCACTGTTCCTGTCACGCTACTCGCTGACTTCACCGCTTCCATTAAGCGCCTGGACAAGAAATACGCCCGCACATTGCAGAAGATTGAGCAGGAAAAGGAAGATGTAGAAAAGAAGCTCTCCGGACTACTCGGCAACCTTTCCGGCAATGAATATGATATGGCCGCTTTCAAGCAACTGAAAGAAATGATAGGAGGATCTGACAATGAGTAAGCCTAAGATAAGAATACAAGGCTTCTCAGGAGAATGGGGTGAAACTCGTCTAAAGGATTTCACTTCACGTATAGTGCGTAAAAACACGGGGCTCCAGTCAAATCTACCCCTTACAGTTTCTGCTCAATATGGCTTAATCGGCCAAGATACCTTCTTCAATAGTAGGATTGCCAGTACCGACATTGCGGGATACTACCTGCTTAAAAAAGGAGAATTTGCATATAATAAGAGTTCTTCGCAGGGTTATCCCTTTGGAGCAGTAAAACGTCTGGATTTACACGATAATGGAGTTCTCTCCACTCTTTATATCGTCTTTGATATTGATAAAGAGAAGGTGGATTCAGATTATGTCGTTTCTTATTTTGATGCAGCTACCTGGCACAACGAAGTTCGGCTTCGTGCTGCTGAGGGAGCACGCAACCACGGTTTGCTGAATATCTCTGCAGATGACTTCTTTGACATAAGGATTCTTCTGCCCGAGAATTTGGAGGAACAGGAGGCTATCGGCGCATTCTTCAAGTTGCTGAATCAAGACATAACGAATTTAATAGATAAAATAACAGGTCTTAAATCGCTGAAAATATGTTACTTAAGTCGTCTATTTCCCATAGGGGGGGGCAGGAACCGGCTATCCGCTTAGCAGAATTCTCCGGTAAATGGGAAGAAAAGAAATTAGGAGACATTGCTGATAAGGTTACAGAAAAGAATGTAGCCCATCAAGTCGATGAAGTATTCACAAACTCCGCAGTTCACGGAGTGATTTCGCAGCGTGATTTCTTTGATCATGATGTTGCGAAGAAAGCAAATACAGGTGGCTACTACGTTGTCTCCAATGATGACTTTGTATATAATCCACGTATCTCTGTCACATCCCCTGTTGGTCCAATCAATAGAAATCGAACTGGCAGGAAAGGTGTCATGTCTCCTTTATATACAGTCTTTCGGACTCACGATGTGAATCCAGTTTTCTTGGAGCATTATTTCAAATCTACGGCTTGGCATCGCTATATGCGATTCAACGGAAATACGGGTGCTCGTTTCGATAGATTCTCGATTACAAAAGAAGACTTCTTTAATATGCCTATTCCTCTTCCTTCTCCTGAGGAACAGGCAAAAATAGCTGATTACTTTGAGAATCTTGATTCGTTGATAAAGCATCATGAAGAAGAACTGGAACGTCTAAAGTCTTTAAAGCAGTCCTGCCTGCAGGGAATGTTTGTTTAAGAGTAATACCCAAACTATTATATGCCGCAATTCGAGACCACATTTTCAAGAGAAAGAGCATTTGAGGACGCTGTTATAGAACGCCTGATTGCCTACGGTTGGGAAGATAATGTCCTGGAGTACCAGACAGAATCCCAGCTGATTGACAACTGGGCGGCCATTCTTTTTGAGAATAACCGTGATATTAACAGACTGGGTGACTATCCTCTTACTGAGGGCGAGAAACGCCAGCTCATAGAGCAGGTGAACACGCTGCGTACTCCTGTAAAGCTCAATGCCTTCATCAACGGTAAGAACACGACCATTATCCGCGACAATCCTGATGATGTGGCTCACCTTGGAAAAGAAGTCTCGCTCAAGATCTACGACAGGCAGGAAATCGCCGCCGGACAGAGCCGTTATCAGATTGTTCGCCAGCCACAGTTCCCCACAGGTAACCCGCTGGCCTCAGACCGTCGAGGAGATCTGACCCTCCTCATTAACGGTATGCCGGTAATCCATATCGAACTCAAGAAATCCGGCATCCCCGTCAGCCAGGCCTCCAACCAGATTGAGAAATACGCACACGAGGGCATCTTCGACTCTGGCCTCTTCGCGCTTACGCAACTCTTTGTTGCAATGACGCCGGAAGAGACAATCTATTTCGCCAATCCAGGGCCCCTGGGGCGCTTCAACAAGGATTACTATTTCCACTGGGCGGACTTCAATAACGAGCCTGTAAACGAGTGGTATCGTATCTGTGAAACCTTCCTCTCCATACCGATGGCGCACCAGCTCATTGGCTTCTACACCGTGGCAGATACCAACGACGAAGTGCTGAAGGTGATGCGCTCTTACCAATACTATGCGGCCAACGCCATCAGCCAGAAAGTGCAGCGCACCCATTGGGACGAGGTGGACAACCACGGCGGCTACATCTGGCACACAACCGGCTCCGGCAAAACGCTCACCTCCTTCAAGAGTGCCCAGCTCATTGCCCAGAGTCGAGATGCAGACAAGGTAGTCTTCCTGGTGGACCGTATCGAACTGGGCAACCAGTCTTTCCTGGAGTACCAGGGCTTTGCTGAAGACAGCGAGACCGTAAACGACACGGCTTACACATCTTCCTTAGTAAAGAAGCTGAAAAGCAACGACAAGGACGAAGTGCTCATCATTACCTCCATTCAAAAGATGAGCAACATCAAAGAGGAAGAGGTACAGTACAAACACGCCATTGACGTGATACGGAAGAAGCGTCTGGTTTTCATTATCGACGAATGCCACCGAAACACCTTCGGGGAAATGCTCTTGACCATCAAGAATACCTTCCCCAAGGCCATCTTCTTCGGCTTTACCGGCACGCCTATCCACGACGAAAACCAGAAGCGACACAATACCACGGCTACCGTTTTCGGCGACGAATTGCACCGGTATTCTATTGCTGACGGCATCCGGGACAAAAACGTACTTGGGTTTGATCCGGTACGTGTCTCAACCTACAGTGACGCTTCTCTCTGCGAGGTCGTTGCACTTGAAAAGGCCCACGCATCTTCTGTTGATGAAATCTATGGGGATGAAGAAAAAGAACGGATTTACTACCATTATTTGCAGGATGTCCCGATGGCCGGCCACGTCAACGATGATGGCCACTACGAGAAAGGTATAGAGGACTACATTCCCGTAAGCCAGTACGAGCGGGAAGACCATAGACGCGCGGTTGTGTTGCATATCGGGCAAAAGAACCGCATCCTTAGCCACAACGGAAAATTCCACGGCATCTTTGCCACCAGTTCAATTGCTGAAGCCATTGAATACTACAAATTGTTTAAGAGACTTTGCCCCGAGATTCGCGTCTCCACACTGTACGACCCCAGCATAGACAACATGGGCGACCCTTCCACAGTAAAAGAGGAAGAGACCATCAAGATGCTGTCAGATTATAACGAGCGCTACGGGATGACGTTTACGATGCCTAAGTATCAATCTTACAAGAAAGATGTGGCAGCGCGTCTTGCACACAAGAAACCCTATGTAGGTCTTGAGAATGTGCCAGAAAAGCAGTTGGACCTCTTGATAGTGGTTGACCAGATGCTCACCGGCTTCGATTCAAAATGGATCAATACGCTGTACTTGGACAAGGTCCTGCGCTATGAGGGTGTCATCCAGGCTTTCTCCCGCACCAACCGTCTTTTCGGTCCTGACAAACCCTTCGGCAACATCCAGTATTACCGTTATCCGCACACAATGGAACGGAATATCGAGGCCGCCTTTAACCTCTATTCCGGGAATCGTCCCTTTGGACTCTTTGCTGACCACCTGGAAGAGAACCTCACGGCATTGAACAACAAGTTTCGTGAGATTCGGGACCTGTTTGCCGCCTCGGGCGTGGAAAACTTTGAGCGTCTCCCGGATTCCGTCGAGGAGCGGGCGATGTTTGCCAAATTGTTCCGGCAGTTCAATGCCAGCTATGAAGCCGCCCGCATCCAAGGCTTCGCCTGGGCGCAACTGTATTACCAGTTCCAGCACGAAAATGGTGATATAACAGACTTGACGGTAGCCTTAACGGAGACCACTTATCTTATTCTGGCACTGCGTTACAAGGAGTTGTTTTCTCCTGGTGGCGGTGGCCTTGGCCCGGAGGATGATATTCCGTATGAGATTGATACCTACCTCACGGAAATCAACACGGATCGTATCGATGCGGATTATATGCAGACCCGCTTTGAGAAATACGTCCGGCTTCTTAACGATTCTGCCAACGAAGCAGAAATATATCAGGCCTTGGCAGACCTCCATAAGACATTTGCTACCTTGAGTCGTGATGAGCAGATTTATGCTAATCAAATTCTTGTAGATGTCCAGCAAGGAAATCTGATTCTCGAATCCGGCAAATCGCTTCGTGACTACCTCAATGAATACATTGCCAGGGCCAAGAACGACAGGATTCACCGCTTTGCATCCAACTTCGGTGTGGATGAAGGGAAGCTAAGGCGCTTATATGAATCCACGCCAACGGCAGCGAACCTTAACGAGTTCGGGCGCTTTGACCAGCTTGTAGAAACGGTTGATAAAGATACCGCACGTTCATTCATTGAGGCCTATGAAGGCTCCGCTGTTCCTCAGAGGAAACTTGGCATCAAGATTCACTCTTACCTTCGTGCCTTCCTGATTGGCGCAGAAGAAAACTTGTCAACCTTCACCGCATCTATGCCTGGAGGCGTAATGATAAACAATGGTCCTGTCTCCATCGGAACCAACATTGAGCACGTGGACATCAACATAACCCAGCAAGGAGGGCATCAAGAATGATTAATAACGGCCCAGTCCAGATAGGCACGAACATCGAGCACGTTGACGGTATAGACAATCGCCATCTGACCATCGTCACACCTCCACAGCCGGAAGAACAGCCCCAGTCAGCATCTCCTGAACCGCAAGCCACGGCAGGCGTTCACCTAAACACAAAGCGTTCCACGAAACTGAACTTCTTCCGCGTGGTGAAGGCCTTGTGTGAGCAAGGATTCTTCGTAGATGCATCAGGAGCCAAAGCAGATGACAAGGCAGTTTTCGAAGCATTATCCTCTGCTTTTGGAGAAGACTTTTCCGACTATAGTGGCCACCTTTCTGAAGGCCTGAACCACCATAAACTTGACACTCGCTCTGAGATTTTCCAGACCTTGCGCGACGCTTATGAGGCGTATGAAACGGGGTTGATGGAGCAACGCAAAAACCGCTAAAAACTTTTTCAGTTCACAAGGATTTAACGGGGTACAACGGAGTTTGCGCCCTCGCCATACCTATTGCGTTTCT
>CAMZCW010000082.1 GCA_947305045.1 uncultured Bacteroidales bacterium
CTTTGCTGCCGGCATTCAGAAGGAAAAGGAGGAGAAGAAGGTTCAGAACGGCCATTATCACAAGGGAGAGGGTTCGGGTTCTGGCCAGTTTTCTTTTTGCGGTGGCCGCCGTTCCCTTTACGTAACCGTCCAGGACTCCGGAGGCAGAAATGCCATAGGGGGTCAGTCCATATTGGCTTTGCAGGGCATCGGCCTGCCCCGTCAGGTTTCGTGCTCCTTCTTCCAAAGAAACTACGTAATTGTATGCTTTGCTGCTGGAGAGGGCTACTGTCCCGGCCACCGTGCTTCCGGTAATGGCCAGAATGGCGACAAGCATATGCAGCGCCTGGGGAGAGAAACGGGAATACACGCCTTTGGCCACAAAGAACAGGGTCAAGGCAATCCCCAGCGAAATCAAAAACGCAATGGCAAGGTTAGCAAACATGTATTTACCGATTACTACAGGCCTTAAAATGGCAGGTTATAATTCTCCGGGAACTTTTTTTTGATGCGGTATCGCATGGTGTAAACGCTGGAAGGCTCCACGTGCATGATCAGAGACACTTCCTCCACGCTCTTTCCTTCCATGAACAAAAGCAGGTACTTCTTTTCCATGTTGGACAGGGGTTTTACGGCATCGTGAAAGATGGAGGGGTGTGAAGGAGGAACCTTGTCCGGAAGCTTGTCCTGCCTGCCGGCCCCCCTCCACTGGAGATAGTGTACAAGGACCGTTGCGAGAATGAGAATTCCCACGGCAAGGCTAAGCGACAGCAGCAAAATAATGGTCCCTTCCATATTGCAAAAGTAGGAAAGGAGACACGCCTTTCAAATAGACAAATCTAGACAAAAACGGTCCAGAAATAGAAAGATTTGTCTATGTGTTGTTAAAATGGAAGAGGGAAAGAATCAGGATACTTCTTTTTGATGCGATATTTCATCGTATACACGCTTGCCGGGGCCACGTGCATGGTTTCGGCTATTTCCTCCGTGGACTTTCCGGACATAAAGAGCAGAATATATTTACGCTCTACGGCGGAAAGGGGCTTTTGGGCCGATGCGTAAATCTTGCTGACGGCGTCGGCTGATACTTTCTCGGTAAGGACACGGATGTCGGCATCTGTCTCCACCAGCGCCTCCACGGCGGCGGTGTATCGGCCTTCTTCCTTGCTGCGGATAAGCAGCCGGTAGTAAAGGGTCAGGGCAATGAACAGCAGCGACAGGATGCCCAGAGAAACGGCCCAGCCGCGCACCTTCGCAAGCCGCGCCTTCACTTGGGCTACGTTGTATTTGGCTTCTACCTCCCTCACGGCAGCGTTGCGCTGGACACCAAAGCGAACCCCATCGTTGCGCGCCTTAAGCATCTCGTACTCAAGCGCTTTCTCATAATTGCCATGGTCCGAATAGAACGCCACAAAAAAGGCGTAGGCCTCGCTTCTTTCCGTAATAACGGTGTTAGGACTCACGGCTTCTACGCTGTCAATGAGGGCCAGAACGTGGTTCATTTCCTCCACCGCCTCCTTATTTTTCCCGTCATAGTACAGGAGCCAGGCCCTCAGGTCCCTTACGGAGATATCTATTTGCTGGTGCTCAAAAGGCAGCATATGGGTGGCCTCACGGTTGGCTTTATCGGTCAAATCCAGATATTTGGCAATAGAATCCCGCATCGGCGGATCACAGTAAAGGTCATAGCTCACGGCTACATTGTAGTAATTCCACGCAGTAATAATGGATTGCCTCCTGTAGTCCTCCTGGCTCATCTGCTCCTGATAGTCAATGGCACGCCGAAGGGCCGCGAACAAGGTCTCCCGTGTGGTGTCCAGGCCGTCTTGTTCGTACAGCACCGCATAGTATGTGCCCAGGACCGAGTAATAACTATACCCCGCGCCTAAGCTTTCCGGGTGCTCCCCGGACAAGCGCTCCATCCGGTCCAGGATACGGCGCAAGCCCAGCGTGTCCCGCTGGTCCAGGTAGTTGGTAGCCATCTCATACAGGCCGCAGGCTTCCATGTCGTAGTCTCCCTTTGCATGGCAGTCATCGGCAAATTTCAAAAATAGCGCGTGCGCCTTCTCAGGAGACTCTTTCATGGCCAGGTTGTGTATTTGGCCCCTGACTACATAGAGATCCTTCTCCTGTGTTCCGCAGGAAACGAGGAAGAGCATGAGCGCTATCAGTTTACCTGGCCGTTTCATGGTTTTACTCGTGGAAATAGGGATGCAGGTCTATGTACAGGAGGCCGCCGGAGACGGTGGCCTCTTTTCGCAGGACCTGGAGGGCGGCCTCGCATTCCGTCTGCGTGCTACTCACCAGGCGGGAGGTGTTGTTCCAGGCTACCAGGGGATTCGGGGTGCCCGTGCTGTAGTCCGTGCGCACGGTGGTGGCCAGGTACTCGCTGGCAACCAGAGTTACCGGGCGTGATGCCCAGTCGGCCTGCCACTGGCTGTTCTCATACAAAACCACACCGTCTTTCTCCAGCTTCTGCACCCGGCTGCCGGAGTAATAACAGTCTATCCCCACTTCACAGGAGAAGAGCGCCTGCCCGCCCTGGGTGAGCGCGTATTCAAAGACCTTCAGCAGTTCCGCGTACGTGAGGTTGTACACGTAAACCTTGTTGTTGAAAGGGAACATCTCATGTACATTGGCGGCCGTGATGCTCCTGCCGGACTGCCCGTTCAGCGGGAAAGCGGTACGGATGCCGCCACTGTTGACAAAGGCGATATCGGCCCCGCCGGCCCGGCGAAGCAGGTCGCACATCCAGTTGCCCATGGCCGATGACCGCCCGCCGCTGCCGGAAAGCGCATACGTGGTCGCGCCAACCTTGATGTACCCCAGCACCTCCTGCTGCGCCTGCGCCGTGCGCGCAAGGGCCTCGTCCGACACCGCAACAATATCGGCCGAAAGCTCCGAGGAGAACCGGGCCAGGTTGCGCGTATCATCCACCGTCACCGAGACAAGACGATCCACGGACCGGAACGTCGTTTTCCCGGACGCATCCACGTTAAATACCAGCCGCCCGGAGGCATAATGCTCCCCATGACGGCCGCCCTGCAAATACGGCAGCCCCCACTGGGTCGTTCCAACGCGGGTGGCGTGCGAATGCCCTCCCAGCACCAGGTCGATAACGCTGTCCTGCCCCAACTGGGGAGCCACATCGGCCGCGTCGCCATGCACCAGCATGACGGTAGCGTCACAGGCGCCGGAGGATTCCAGCTCCTGCGCCAAACGGCCGGCAAGGGCATAATCGGCCCGGATGGAATAGCCTTTTCCGGTAAACTGCGAGGCCATGATGCTGCCGGCATAATTGACAGCAAAGCCAATGATGCCAATCTTGACCGGAACCACTTTCCCGCTGGAGTTTACGGCCGATTTTTCCACAATCACATAGTCCTTGGTCAGGCTTGTCCGCTGCCCGTCCCGGTAAAGGTTGGCGCAGACCACCGGGACGCTTCCTGGATAATGCTGCCCCTGCCACTCATAAGCGGGAAGGGTGGCGTCCTCCTCGATCATGTTCTCTATGCCCCAGTCAAATTCATGGTTGCCAAGGGCTACGGCGTCGTATCCCATCCGGTCCAGGGAAACATAGACCGGCCATCCGTCCAGCAGGTTGGACACGCTGGCGCCCTGGTAGAGGTCTCCGCCGTCTACCAGCAGAAGCCGGCTCCGGTCTGTGCCCCGCAGGTCGTCCGCTTTGTCGGCGATATAGGCCAGGCGATAGTGGACGGCGTTGTCCGTATAGGTGATATAGCCATGCAAATCCGTGGTTTGGAGCAGGGGAAGGTAGTAGTCTCCGGATGGGGGCGTTTCCGGTGTGGGACTGGGGGCGGGGGGTGTGCCGCCTCCGGAAGGCGGGAGGAGCGGAGACGGCGGATCCGCCTTCTGGCACGCAGCCAAAAGAACAAGGACCGCCAGCGATATGACACTACGCCACTTCATTATTCCTTGCGAAAATACAAAACAAGTTTCTCTGTTGCAATAGAATCCCCGGAAAATCACTATCTTTGCATTCTATGAACAAGGTTCGGCATATCTGCGTGTTTGCGCTGCTGCTGGTGGCGGCCGGGACGGCCCGTGCCCAGCAGTGGTACGGAAACGTGGACGGCGCCGGCGGATTCGGCTGGATGAAAAGCCTCCGCGGAGAACTGCTGGAAGGCCAGAACCCCAATATTATCCACTGGCTGGGAGAAGGAAATGTGGGCTTTGGATACAAAAGTCCCAAATTCCAGTGGAGCTCCAAACTGAAGGTGAACTATGAGCCCAAAACCGCAGAGCGGTATCGCGTAGAGGCAAAGGGCAAGGACGAAAAAGACCTGAGCCTGCGGGCCCTCATCAAATCCACCGACACCCGGCCCCTGGATCTGGGCTTCCGGACGGATTTCACCTGGACGCCCGCCACCCAAAAGCGCTACGACGCCTGGTTCAACTTCCGCTATCAGGACGACGACGACGACGCAGAAACCGTCAACGCCACCATCCAGTCGGCAGATTACACGGAGGAATGGGCCATCCGCAAACGCCTCACCTTCACGAGCGGCTTCAAGACCTCCCATGCGCTAGGTCGCAGAACCCTGCAAAGCAGCATCACCGCAGAATACAAATCGGACAGCCGCTTTAATCAGTGGAACACAATGGGGGCCAAGGGAAGCGAGATCTGGGACTCCGACGATCCTGCCAAAACAAACTTATGGGCCAAGATTTACAAGCTTACGCCCTTCTCCGGCCACATATCGGCAGATGCCGTCGTACACCTGCGGGACACCGTTCTTAAGACCCGCCACAAACTCATTCTGGACCCGGGACTCCGCCTCAACGCCAAATACACCTACGACGAAAACAGCGGAGCAACCCTGATTAATCCCCTGTCGGAGAAAAACAGCGTGTGGAGAGACTCCACCAGCATAAGGGAAGAGTTCCTCTTCTTTACCTCGGAGATAGAGCCCTATATAGCGGCAGACTACACTTGGGGGCCAATAAGGGTAAAGGCAGATTATGGCCTGCAGGTATATCTTCGCCAACTGCAGACAGAAAAACACCAAGACACGCCTTTTACGGCTGTTCCGCACGTGGTGGGCAAGTCGTCTTTCATGTGGAAAATCCATCCTTCCCATGAGCTGGGCCTTTCCCATGAGCGCACGGTGAAGCATCCCACCTACCTGCAAACCTGCTCCTTCGAGCGTCCTGGTGCCTTCATCAACCAAATCTGGCGGGGTAACCCGGAGCTAAAATCCAACACTTCCTCCACCTTCAGCATAGACTACAAATTCCGCTACAAGCGGTTCTCGGCCAGCTCTTCCACCTTCTACACCCGCAAGCTCAACGAGGTGGACCAAACCTTCCGGATGGAAAAAATAGACGAACGCGAGTACAAGGTGTTCACCTGGATGAACTCCTCCAACAGCCACGTCATGGGCATGAACAACACGCTCTCCTGGGCCAGTAAATGGGTCGATGCCAACCTGAACATCAAGTACACCCACACCTACCGTATCGCCACGCTGGAGAACAAAAAGCAGAACACGGACGACTGGCGCATCAAGGCAGACTTCCTGGTCAAACTGGGTAGCGGCTGGAGCATCGGGGCCGACATGAACTACAAGAACCCCACCATGACCCTGCACACCCTGGTCACGGCCTACTGGACCCTAAATGCCCGCGTGCAGAAAAAGTTCAAGAACTTCACCGTTTACTTCCAGGGCAAGGACCTGCTGGAACACATGCAGAAGAACCAGTACACATCTGTGTACGGAGACGAGGTCTGGGTAGAGCAAATCTACCAGAACCGCCGCCTCCTCATTCTGGGCTTCAACTGGAATTTCCGGCTCAATTAGAAGGACTCGCTGCTGGATAACTTTTGCTATGCCTTGAAGAACATGCCGGAGATGGAGGAACGGCCGGCGAGAAGGTATCTCGGGTCTTCGAGTTCACAGGCTTGCCTCTTGAGGAAGTGACTGCACTACAGGAAGGCTGACGCTGGCTGAAATGCGAGTGTTTGAATATCAATACGTTAAGTAAACGGACGGGGTTAGGAATGGGCCCCGTCCGTTACTGTATCGTGCTGAAAACCAGGTGTTTCTGTAACAGGGGTTTATTCGCGGATTCTCTTCCACGTCATTTGCGGAATCTCCAGGGACAGATTTTGAAGGACCATCGTGGAATCTGTCCGTTCCACAATCCGGTAATTCCCTTCCAGAAGCACGTCAAAAGCATCGTCATAAAAGTCGATGAAGTAATGCTCCATCATCCACTTGCCTTTCTTTACGTCTTCATTGCCGGGGAAATCCCTCTTCCACTGAGCAACAACCCGCTTTTTGTAATCCCCGTGGTCAGATAATTCCCGCGTACTGTACGGTTCATCCAGCCGGGCCGAAACGCTTATTGCTGGCTTTCCACACTGCTTTACCACAAGTGTTGAATCAGTCAGAGAAACGCTAACCCCAACGGTTTTCCTTCCTTTCACAAGGAAATAATATCCGCCTGTTGCCCGGAAAGTACCCCAGAACTGGCTGCCCTCGCCGTAGGAAACGGCCTGCATACGATGGGCAAGTGACAGCTCCGCCTTCCCGGAGTTGCCGGAAGTGAAAGTCAGGACAAGTTCGGAGCCGTCACTTCCCTCATAAACTAACCATTCACCGGTCAAACCTTGCGCAAAGACTTGACTGGTAAAAAGAACGGTACAGGCAAAAAGGAGAAAGCGGCGCATCAATAATTGTTATTTGACAATCTCTATGTAGTCCAGAATAGAAATCTTCCAACGGACGATTGATAGTGCATCCTAACGCTGGATAACCTCTTAACTTGACTGTCACTTAGTTTGGGAACTTATGAGGCAATAGTCACCAGAGCGAGCCCCTCGCCTCTGACGCTATGATGCAGCTTTTGCAAATCTCCGGGCTTGACGGGCAATATGACGGTGTAGTCCCATTTGTTCAGTTGGAACGGGCCGTCCTGAGGGTGCGTCAGGTGGTTTGTGTCGTTCTTCCAGGAATGGAGAAGGATGTTCTCAACGAGTTCAGGATCATCATAGATGTTATGGTCTCCGTCGGGGATGTCGGCGATGTTTTCAATGATGATGATCGGTTTCGGCTCCTTGGGGAGTTTGGACAGGGCATGCATCGATCCTATAGCGTCACCTTTACGAAAAGTTTTCGCGTCCCAGCGAATGACAGGACGGCCCTGCTGCTTTTTCAGCATTTCAACTTCAGGCTTGCTTCCAATCACCTGATACTTACTGGAAACCATCTTTTCTAAATGTCTATCCATAACTTCGGGATCAGAAGTTTCAAGGATTGTGATACCAGGAGTAAGACATTGGGCCAACTGGTTTTGGATGCTTTCATCCAGTTCACGTACGTGCTGTTCAATAGGTTTTAGATCAAAAGTGTTCATGATAGAATTATGACTTAAATCGTTTTCTCCTACCTATAGTAGCTCTAATGCTTTTAAGACAGCTTGTAATGTGATGCCGCCAATAACTTGGATTGAGCCATCGGTTGCCAATTGCTTGAGATATGAAGATAGCCTTTCTGCAAAAGACGTTTTTGGATTATTAGATTCCTTTATTGCCTTTTCAAGAGCCACTTCAAGCTTTTGGGCAGCTTCCGGGAAAACAGTTGTGTAAAAAACAGCAAAGTCAGAGATTGAGATAGATACCACCTCGCTATTGAAAGAAGAGTCGGCATATCCATGAATCTCTTTCATCTTTGCCTGAAGCTGTAGGCGAAGGAATTTGTCTTCAACAGCAAAACGAACCCGGTTATTCTCCACATTGAAATGTGCCTCCAATAAGATTGGTCTCAGCGAATCCCGAAATGTTTTTTCCCTATTGGAGTCATCTCCATATCGCAAGTTTGCCTCATAGCACAGCCGACTGATTTTGCTGACAGGAATGCGTAAGGCAAGGCTAAGGTCTTGTTGAGACCTTTTGTCTTTTAAAGAGGAATACCTCCTTAAGAGGTGAAATACTAGAATTTCGACATCGGTTTTATTCATAGAGCCAAATCCTCCAATCATATACTGCTGGAAGAATTCGGTCGCAAATGAGGCAGGATTGTTAAGATTGACTTTCATATCGTCCACAATTATAAGATGACTCAAATGATATCAATGTAGTCCGGAATAGACTGAAGTGCGTCATTATTGATGACTATCTCTCCTTCTGAATGAATTTTTCCACTTTTATCTATGTACACCGGGGAGGAACAATGTGCATTTAAAAATAGCCATTCACGTATCATTGAAGCGACCTGGGGCAAAGGGCTTGATGTTATCAAATCCTTGCTGAATAAGCCATTGACGCTTTTTGAGGTTCTTTCTTCATTCGTCATCTCCTGCGGAGGTAAATATGCCGGCATTGGGATGTACTCATTCTTGAACTCATCCCAATAGAAACAATCAACCTCACAAATCTCACACTCTCCCTTTACTTTGGAATACTTAGTACCATATACATCCGTGTACCAATCTTGATAATCATCAGGGTTGTTGTTATCACCACAAGGATTAACAATCGGAGAGTAAAAACCCAGGTGCTTCTTATCATCCTCTGTGACAAATCCAACAAGAAGTCGTGATTTGGCGTATGCTTCAACTTTATTCAAATCTTTTTCAATGGAATCAAATATACTCATAACAAAAAATTTTTAATATATTGCATTACATTGGATATATTGAAGATTCGTAATCCATCCAATACTTTGCTTCTTTATAAGAAGACAAAGATGCCGATGGGACATATATGCGACGATCAGAAGCATTGTTATAAAACATATTATAACCGCTTTTAGGTGGAGTAATAGGGTTAACAAAAACACTTGTTAAACTACTGCAATTATAGAAAGCATTGGTGCCTATGGACGTTACACTTTTAGGGATGGTAATACTTGAAAGGCTTGTACAACCTCTGAAAGCATGAGAGCTTATGGATGTTACATTTTCAGGAATGTTAATACTTGAAAGGCTTGTACAACCTCTGAAAGCAGAATCGCCTATGGATGTTACACTTTCAGGGATGGTAATACTTGAAAGGCTTGAGCAACCATAGAAAGCAGAATCGCCTATGTATGTTACGTTTGCAGGGATGTTAATTCTTGAAAGGCTTGAGCAACGAGAGAAAGCAGAAGAGTATATGGACGTTACACTTTCAGGGATGGTAATACTTGAAAGGCTTGAACAACCAGAGAAAGCATAAGAGCCTATGGATGTTACACTTTCAGGGATGGTAATACTTGAAAGGCTTGTACAACCAGAGAAAGCAGAAGGGTATATGGACGTTACACTTTCAGGGATGGTAATACTTGAAAGGCTTGTGCAACCAGAGAAAGCAGAAGTGCCTATGGATGTTACACTTTCAGGGATGGTAATACTTGAAAGG
>CAMZCW010000083.1 GCA_947305045.1 uncultured Bacteroidales bacterium
GCAGCTTTGGCGCAGTGGTAGTAGGGATCCAGCCAAAGGAAGCCGATACCGGCGGTGAGGATGCACAGGAAGAACCACCCGATGAAACTGAGCTGCAGCCAGAACAGGTCGAACTTGTGGCCGCGCATCATGAAGCGGCTGCGGTCGATGGCCTCGTTTGCGCTGAGTTCCGGATTCTCCTCCAGAATGTATTCGGTCATGGCGTAAGAATAGATTTTGACGATGCCCGGAATAATGAACAGAAAGGTCCAGAGGGCGATGAAAATATTCTTGAGCAACTGGCCCCATACCTTGTGCCAGTAATTGGAGAAGGCAATGTGCACGGTGTTGTACAGGAGATTGTTCTCCTTGGCAGCCACCAGGCGGCGGAAGGCGTTGGCATAGCCCAGGGCGATGGGGGCAAGAATGAAAATCTGGAACAGTGTGGTGGCTCCCGATGTGCCGTTGGCGCGGCGCTGCATGGAAAGGAACTCCGGACTCTGGATGACGGATGCCATCTGGGAGATGCTGCGCGTGCCTGCAATGTTTTCCTGGGCATATTGCTGCATTTTTACACTGTTGTAAGCCGTGGGCCCGGCGAAGGCGCCGGCCAGGATGACATACAGAAGGGCCAGGATAACTGCTTTCCCCCAGTTTCCGCGGAGGGCCTCCAGGGCTTCATTTTTGAAAAAATGGTTCGTTTTCATACGCAAATACTTGTAATCTATTGACAAATTTACGCATTTTTTAGATATTTGTACAACAAATATTATTCAGCTATGCTTTGGATTATCATCGCCGTTGTCGCAGTACTGGTACTGTGGATTATTTCTGTTCAGAACAAGCTTGTGAAAAGCGACGAATTCTGCAACAATGCGTTAAAACAAATCAATGTGCAGCAAATCAGCCGCTTTGACGCGCTGCAGGCGCTCATCAAGCTCACCCGGGAGTATGCGTCCTATGAGGCGGAGACCCTCCAGAAAATTGTGGATGCCCGCAAGATTACTTCTTCGGCAGCACCTACCGCTGAACAGATCAATGCCAATGAGGAGGCCCTGAAGGAAATCAGCGCCAAACTCATCGCCGTGGCCGAGGCCTATCCGGATCTCAAGGCCAACCAGAACTACCAGCAAACCATGCAAAGCATCGAGAAGTATGAGGAGAATGTCCGTCTGTCCCGTATGACCTACAATGACACCGTCACCCGCTTTAACCAGCAGGTGCGTTCCTTCCCGGCTTCCGCCGTTGCCGGCATGCTGGGCTTTGCCAAGCGGGATTATCTGGCCGATGACGTTTCCAAGAAAGACTATCCTACCATCTAACCTATGAGGCGCTTTTTAGCCTTTTTAACGGCCGCTGTCCTGGGGTTCGGGGCGGCGGCGCAAAGCGTAGACTGCATCCGCGACGTGGATATCCGCGTGGAGGTGCAGCAGGACGGTTCCGCCTGGATTACCCAGCAGTGGGACGTGAAAGTGAACAGCTCCGGAACGGAGTGGTACATGCCTGTAAGTAACCTTGGCGCCATGACGGTGAGCGGGTTGCAGGTATCGGAAAACGGCACGCCATACCAGGCGCTGGGGGAGGACTGGGACATCGACCGCTCCCGCAGCTGGAAAGAGGGAAAGTGCGGTATCGTCCCCAAGAAGAATGGCGTAGAGCTATGCTGGGGCTTGGGTGACACCGGCTGGCACCAGTGGACGGCGCGTTTTTACGTGACCGGGCTGGTCCAGGCCTATGACGATGCAGACGCCTTCAACTTCATGTTCGTGAACCGTGGCCTGTCGCCGGCCCCGGAACATGTGCGGGTTACTATCGTTCCTGCTTTTGCGTGTCCGGAATGGACCCTCGACAATACGCGTGTATGGGGCTTTGGCTTTTATGGCGATATCAACGTGGTGGATGGCGCCGTGGTAGAAGAATCGTCCGAGAGCCTTTCTTCCTCCAGCGCCGTGATTGGCCTGGTGAAGTTTGAGAAGGGGATGTTCCAGCCTGCCGTGGTGGCGGGCGGTCCCTTCCAGGACCTGCTGGACCGCGCCCTGGACGGCAGTTCCTATGGGGAAGAGGATGACAGTTTCCCGGTCTGGTTCGGCATCCTGGTGGCCCTGGCTTTCGTAGGGGGTATTGCCCTGCTTGTCTTTGTGGCGGTGGCATCGGCCCTGGGGTACAAGTGGAGCAAAAAACTCTTCGGCAAAACCAAGATCGAAGGCTGGTACCGGGATGTACCGCTGGATGGGAACCTGCTGGCAGCGGAATATGCGCTGGTGAAAGGCCGGCGCTTTGCGGCTTCTACTCCGGGCGAGAACATCATTGGCGCCATGTTCCTCCGCTGGATTATGAACGGAGACCTGGTGGTGCAGCCGGACGTGAAGGACTACAAACGCGTGAACCTGTTGTTCAAGAGCCAGACCGTTTCGGCCGATGACGTGGAGCAGGACCTCTATGACTGGGCGCGTACGGCCGCCGGCGACAACCTCCTGCTGGAAAAGAACGAATTTGAGAAGTGGAGCAAGAAGAACGCCGCCAAGATGGCCGGCTGGCCGGACCGCGCCGTAGCCCGGGGCAAAACTTGGTTCCATAACAAGGGGTACTTTGTGAGGGACGGCGTTTGTTCAGCGCAGGGGGCTGTTGAGGCCTGCCATGTCATTGAGTTCCAGAACTTCTTGAAGGACTTCACCCTGAGCGACCAGCGCGGAGCAGATGAAGTGAAACTGTGGAAAGAGTACCTGGTGTATGCCCAGCTCTTTGGCATTGCCGACAAAGTGGCGCAGCAGTTCAAGAAACTGTATCCCTCGGAGTTTGCCATGGTGGCGCAGTCCTCCGGCATGGATGTCACTACCATGATATACACCATGAACTGGACTAACCGCATGAGCACGCGTGCTTTCAACAACGCGGCGGCGCGCACCGGCAGCATCTCCGGCACGGGCGGCCACACCTCCTTTGGCGGCGGTGGCGGCTTCTCCGGCGGTGGCTTCGGCGGTGGTGCCCGCTAGCTTTGTGCTCATTGGCGGCTGGTCACGCGTGACTGCTAACCAACAGACTCTGAGTGAGTTATATAATAATCCTCGTTCGATTTTTGAACGAGGATTATATTATAAGATGCTGATAATGAGTCCATTAGTTGTCACGCACTATTCCGGGACAATGTGCAGAATAGCTTGTAAATCACTTTGCCGCTAGGCAATGGATGGACAAGTCAATGGATGGATAGGTAAGCGAGCCTGTCGGAGCATGCATTTACATACATTGAGCACCTGTTTCATCACAGGTCCATACTGCCGTTATCGTCCCATTCTTTGGACCCATGACAACACTCGGGCAACAATTCGTCTAAAAACGGAGGGTGGTTAAAGCACAGCACCATGGCCCTGAGGGCATTCTAGAAGGGGAGGGTGTGCTTTAACGGGGGCAGACAATTTTTCTGCGGGTGCATCGGCGCTTGCTACGCTTTATGCTCCAGGTCCAAAATGCCCTCCGGAATGGACAGGGTAAGGGTTTGAGCCGATTCATCCACGGAAACCACCAAATCCTCGTGGAAGGGAAGCAGAACCTCCTCGCCATCGGGGCGTTCCACCCACAGGCAGAGGTTGCCGGGGATGTCTTCGTAGTCCACTACGGTCCCGACGGTCTGGCCGTCTGCGCGGCAGACTTTCCAGCCCACCAGGGCTTCTTCCTCTTCTTCCTCAAAATAATCGGCATAGACAGACTGCCCGGACAGCTCGTCGGCGTCTTTGAGCGAGCGCACGCCGGTCAGGCGCACCAGGGCACGATTGTTTCCCCTGGGCGTAAACGATTCAAAATAAAAGGGAACCGGCAGTCCATCGAATTCGATGAATACCGGTTCCTGAAGGTCCATATCTTCCGGGACGACGTCGAAAAAGCTCAAGAGCAGCTCGCCATCGGTCCCGTTGGATTTGAGTACCTGGGCTACTCGCAGCATTATTCTGCCGGAGCTTCCACGGGTTCTGCGGCGGGAGCCTCTGCAGCAGCTTCCTCTGCGGCCTTGGCGGCAGCTTCAGCCTCTGCTTTCTTGGCGGCGATGGCCTTGGCGCGAGCCTCGTTTACCTCGGTCTCGTGCTTCTTGGCAGCCTGGGCCTTGGAGATGGCCTCGTTCTTGAGACCGCTCTTCTTGGCGGCAATCTTTTCATCGCGCTGGGCTTTCCAAGCGGCGAATTTGGCATCGGCCTGGGCCTCGGTGAGGGCACCCTTGGCAACGCCTTCTGCCAGGTGTTTGCGCAGCAGCACACCCTCATAGGAGAGAATGCGGCGTGCGACGAGCGTGGGCTGGGCACCTACATTGAGCCAAGCCAGAGCTTTGTCGCTGTTCAGGACGATGGTTGCAGGATTGGTGTTAGGGTTGTAAGAGCCGAGCTGCTCGATAAATTTACCGTCGCGCGGGGCGCGAGAGTCTGCCACAACAATGTGGAAGAATGCAAAATTCTTCTTTCCGTGGCGCTGGAGTCTGATTTTAACAGCCATTGTGAATCTGTTTTAAAATAATTAAACGTATTGCCCCAACTCGTGGGAGCCTGCAAAGATAGTAATTATTTTTGAATCCGGGGAAACTTTTTTATGTGCGCAACGTTTTTTTGACAAGTTGCATCTTTCTTATAGTTATGGTAAAGAGTCAAGTGATGAAACAGTTTTCTGCGTTGCTGGCTACACTCGTGGCCTGTTTGCTCTTCAGCCTCCCTTCCGGGGCGCAAGGTAAGCACGAAATTAACCTGTACATGAGTGGCGCCTGCAGCGAATATCTCGAGCTAAACACGCCTAGGGACTATACCATGGACTTGTATGGCCTCTATGAAACGCAGGTGCAGTACATCCAGAGCGGTCCCGGACTCACGCTGGAGTACAATTATGCCCTGCTGAACTGGCTCGTGCTAGGCGGACAATTCAACTATCACCGCGTTATATGGGACCAGTACTCCCGGGTGGGCGGTAATCGAGCCAACTATACCAACACCAAGAATAAGGTGGCCCTTTTGCCCCAGGCGAAGTTCCGTATCCCCGGAATGAGGCATTTCCGCCTGTACGCCAAGGTGGCTGTAGGCATGATGCTGAATATAGGCCACTATTATACACAAGATCCCGTGGTGTTTGCCTGGGACGTAGTGCCCATCGGCTGCGAATGGGGCGGGCAACGCGTTTATGGAACGGCGGAGTTGGCCTACGGCAGTGTCATTAAAGGCGGCCGTATCGGCATTGGTTTTAGATTTTAATACTGGTAACTATGAAAAAAGCACTCTATATCCTGACCATCGCCGTTATGGCCGCCGCTTGTTCCAAAGGGAGCCGTGTTAACCCGGATAGTGCCGCTGTGGGCGGGTACAGTACGTACAACAGTTCTCCGGTAGGACAATACATGATGTCCATTGCCGATGACCTTGTCGCCGGCGCCCTCACCGAACTGGAAACGTCCTTTCTGCTGGAAAAGAGCGAAGTGACCTGGAACAGCCGTTTCAAGGGAATGACCATCGTCAAGGCCGACGAGATGGACGATACCTGGTCCCTGACTTATGAGGGCCAGCTTACGATGGGAGGCAGCACGTACGAAACCCGTTTTTCCATTGTGGCCACCCGGGAGGTCGTTCAGGAGGGGCAGCATGCCGATTGGACTGTAAGCGTCAGCGGCACGCGGACAGAAAGGGAGGGATACAGCTGCAAGTTTGACGGATTGGGCGGTCTGGGCTACCAGACAGGGGGCTCCAGAACAGGCTGGAACCGGATTTACGGCAAACTTTCCATGGATGTGTTCAAGGACAATGCTCGGATAGACACGGGACTTCTGGTTTTCAATGGCACGCCTTCTGCTGCGCAGTTTGTTCGGGGCTTGTAAAAAAGTATCAAAAAAGTTTTGGGAATTCAAAAATGCTCACTATCTTTGCAGTCCCAATTCAAGCGGGTGTGGTGAAATGGTAGACACGCCACTTTGAGGGGGTGGTGGGCATTAGCCCGTGGAAGTTCGACTCTTCTCACCCGCACGCAAAAGACCGACTCTTCGTGAGCCGGTTTTTTATTGTCTGCCCCCGTTAAAGGAGGTAATGAGGTAATGATGCAAAAAACAGTTGGTGACGGCCGCCGCGAGGAGGGCGTTAAAGCACACCGACCCCAGCTGGAATGGTCTCAGGGCCATGGTGCTGTGCTTTAACCACCCTCCTGGGACCCCATTAAAGCACACCCTCCCCTTCTAGAATGCCCTCAGGGCCCACCCCCTCGCTTTAACCACCCTCCGTTTTTAGACGAATTGTTGCCCGAGTGTTGTCATGGGTCCAAAGAATGGGACGATAACGGCAGTATGGACCTGTGATGAAACAGGTGCTCAATGTATGTAAATGCATGCTCCGACAGGCTCGCTTACCTATCCATCCATTGCCTAGCAGCAGAGTGATTTACAAGCTATTCTGCACATTGTCCCCGGAATGTGCTGGTCGGTAAACGATTAAGAATCAGTATTTACGAATAATCCTCGGCGCAAAAGGAGCCGAGGATTATTAGGAAGTGATTGATATTCAGTGCGTTGCCGGCCAGCGCCAGTGCCGATGCCATTGCCGATGCCAGTGCCAGCACCGGTGCGCTACTTTGCGTACAAGGTGAGGAGGGTCTCGTAGAGTTCCTGTTTGCCGGAGGCAACAACGGGCTCGCCGGCGGCCTTGGCGTAGTTGTAGAGGTCTTCCAAGGTGGCGTTGCCTTCTTCGAAGCGCTTGCCCAGGCCACTGTCGAAACTGGCGTAGCGCTCCTGGACCATCTTGCACAGCGGGCTTTCCTGTAGCAAGGCCGCCGCGTTCAAAAGGGCGCGGGCGATGGTGTCCATTCCGCTGATGTGGGCAATGAAGATATCCTCGGGATCGGTGGAGTTACGGCGCAGCTTGGCGTCAAAGTTGAAACCGCCGTTGCCCAGGCCGCCGTTACGGATGACCTGCATGAGGGCCTGCGTGAGTTCGATGGCGTTCACCGGGAACTGGTCTGTATCCCAGCCGTTCTGGGCGTCGCCGCGGTTGGCGTCGATGGAACCCAACAGCCCGGCGTCCACCGCAACCGTGAGCTCGTGCTCGAAGGTGTGGCCGGCCAGGGTGGCGTGGTTCACCTCAATATTCAGCTTGAAGTCTTTATCCAGCCCATGACGGCGCAGGAAGCCAATGACCACCTCTGCATCCTGGTCGTACTGGTGCTTGGTGGGTTCCATGGGTTTGGGCTCAATGAGGAAAGTGCCCTTGAAGCCCTGTGCGCGGCCGTAATCGCGCGCCATGCGGAGCATGGCACCCATGTGCACCTTCTCCCGGTGCATCTGGGTATTCAGCAGGCTGTAGTAGCCTTCACGGCCACCCCAGAATACGTAGTTGGTGCCGCCCAGCTTGATGGTGGCGTCAATGGCGTTCTTGATTTGTACGGCAGCGCGGGCCACTACGTCGAACTGCGGGTTGGTGGCGGCGCCGTTCATGTAGCGCTTGTGACCAAACACATTGGCCGTGCCCCAGAGGTTCTTGATGCCGGTCTCCTGCATCTTCACCAGCAGGTAGTCCGTGATGTCCTTCATGCGGGCTTCGTATTCATCAATATCGTCACAATCCTCAATAAGGTCGATGTCGTGGAAGCAGAAGTACTCGATCCCCAGCTTTTGCATGAGCTCGAAGCCGGCATCGGCCTTGGCCTGGGCGCGCACATACGGGTTTTCGCCCTTATCCCAGGCGTAGCTGCGGGTTTGGCCGCCGAAAGGGTCCGCCGAGGCCTGTCCCAGCGTGTGCCACCAGGCCATGGCAAACTTGAGCCATTCTTTCATGGGTTTACCGCAGACGATGCGCTCCGGCTCATAGTAATGGAAAGCAAGGGGGTTCTTGCTTTCGGGGCCCTCAAAGGGGATTTTGCCGATGGTGGGGAAGTATTCTTGTGCCATAGTGTTATATAAGGTTATTAGATTTCTCAACTCCGTTCGAAATGACAGCGGCTCCGTTCGAAATGACAGCGGAAGCGCCGGCATGGGCAAGCCGCTCTTTCCAGGCTTCATAGGCGGCCCGATACGCATCCTCGTGCTGCGGCAGCACCACCTCCAGGCGCTCCAGCGTAGAGAAAGCCTCTTGCGCGTTGCGGTAAATGCCCGCGCCTATGCCCGCACCCTTGGCTGCGCCTACGGCACCATCCGTATTGTACAGCTCGATGGTGGCTCCGGACACGCCCGCCAGCGTCTCCCGAAAGATGCTGCTCTGGAACATATTGGCCAGGCCTGCATGGATTTTGTCCACCTTCAGGCCCATCTGCTCCATAATTTCAATCCCGTATTGGAAGGAAAAGACGATGCCCTCCTGTGCCGCCCGCACCAGATGCGCCTGGCTGTGCCGGTTAAAGTTGAGCCCGTGCACGCTGCAGCCGGTCTCCCGGTTTTCCAGCATGCGCTCCGCCCCATTCCCGAAAGGCAGGATGCTGACGCCTTCACTGCCGATTGGTACCTTGGCCGCCAACTCGTTCATTTGCGGGTAGCTGAGCCCCGGCACCACATTGCGGCGCATCCAGGAATTGAGGATGCCCGTTCCGTTGATGCACAGCAGCACGCCCAGTCGCGGATCCGCCGCCGTATGGTTCACATGCGCAAAGGTATTCACGCGGGAAAGCGGGTCATATTTTACCTGGTCGATAACGCCGTACACCACGCCTGAAGTGCCCGCAGTAGAGGCTATCTCTCCCGGATTGAACACGTTGAGGCTCAGCGCATTATTGGGCTGATCCCCGGCGCGGTAGGTCACCGGCGTTCCGGCTGCGAGCCCCAGCGAGGCGGCGGCCTCCGCCGTCAGCGTTCCCTGAATCCCGAAGCTAGGTTTCACCGGCGGGAGGATGGTGTGGTCAAAGCCAAAAAAGTCCAAAAGCCCGGCGGCGGGCCGATTGGCAGAGAAGTCCCAGAAAATGCCCTCTGAAAGGCCGCTGACGGTAGTGCAGGTGACACCGGTAAGCCGCATGGCCATGTAGTCTCCGGGAAGCATCACCTTCCAGATGCGCTTGTACACCTCCGGCTCATGTTCCTTCACCCAGGCCAGTTTGGCGGCCGTGAAGTTGCCGGGGGAGTTGAGCAGGTGCGGGAGGCAGTAGTCCTTGCCCAGGTGCTCCCAGGCCTGCTGCCCATAGGGAACGGCGCGGGAGTCGCACCAGATAATGGCGGGACGCAGTACATTCAGGTCCTTGTCCACGCACACCAGCCCGTGCATCTGATAAGAGATGCCAATGGCCTTGATATCTTTGGGATGGACGGCCGATACTTGCGAAAGAACATCCGCCGTAGCCAGTTTCAGATTGCCCAGCCACATGGCGGGGTCCTGCTCCGCCCAGCCGGGCTGTTTGGAAAT
>CAMZCW010000084.1 GCA_947305045.1 uncultured Bacteroidales bacterium
CCCGGTACAGGCGTTCCGCCTTGCACATCTCTTCCTCGAAGGGAAGAAGGTCTGCCAGGATGGCCTGTACCTCCGGCTGGGCCATGCGGCCGGCAGCATCGGCCTTAACGGCCTCGTGCAGCTGTCGGGCGCGCAGCTCCATGTTGTGGAAGTCCGGAATGGTTTCTCCAAGCTTGTCCGGGATGTCCGCCAGTTGGGCTTCAAAGCGTCCAAAAGCCTTGCCGCAATAGTACGAGTACTCCGGATTCACCGTTTCATAGGTGAAAGCATCCTTGACGAACACCGACACGCGCCAATAAGTGTTGCCATCGGTCCAATAGGTTTTGCCCGTGGCTTTGCAAGGAATGAAGCGGAGAACTTTGCGATCGATGTCGCTCTCCCCCGCCTCTTCCAGCTTTTTGCGGATGTGGGCCGTAGCACATTCAATGTTGTGCTGCAGGAGCTCCACGTCCTGGAAAATGGCATGGTTGATGCGCTGAAGCACATAGTCATCAGCCCCGTCCGTACTCACCTTGAAGGTGTCGTTGATAAGCCCGTTCCCCAAAGGTTTGATTTCCAGGATGTTTCCCTGGATAGCAAACGCAGTGGCAATGTTCTTGACTTGCGAATCCATAATTTACTTGGCAAAAGCGTAGGAAAAACCTTTAATCTTATTCCAGTTGCCGCGGGTGAAGTCCGGCACTTCCACCGGGACGCAGCCATGCTCCATGGAGATACGGGAGAGTTCGGTAACACAGCACCATTCGGCCAGGTCATACACGTCCATATCCAGCGGGAGACCGTTATTCAGGCAATAGACCATCCGGTAGTCCATGATATAATCCATGCCGCCGTGTCCGCCCACCTCCAGCGCCAGGGCTTTCAGTTCAGGGGTAAGAATGGGGTTGGGATATTGGGCCATAAGGGCATCCAGTTCCGCGCCATGATATACTTTCTCATAACCCAGATTCTGATAGTCCACCTGCTCGGAGCCTTCCGGACGCAGGCATACCTCTCCAATAGGATACTTACCCATATAGCCGTCTGTTCCGACCAACTGATACATCCGGTTGTACGGGCGCGGCGTAAGGACATCGTGCTCAATCAGGATGGATTTTCCCTTTACCGTGCGAAGCATGGTCATGGTGACATCGCCGTTGGCGAAAGGCTTGTCTTCCATACCGGCAGCCTTGGCATGTTTAGGACCATTGAAAGGATCGGTATCCATGGCGACCAACGTGGTAAGACGATCCCCACGGTGGATGTTCAGCACCTGGCAGACAGGACCGAATCCATGCGTAGGATAAAGGTCTCCGCGGAATTCCTGGTTGAACTTCATGCGCCAGTTGTTCCAATAGTACTTCCAGAAAGGATCCAGGTTGTGGTGATAAGCGCCCTCGGCATGGATAATCTCTCCAAACAGCCCGGCCTGCGCCATGGTGAGTGCCGTGAGCTCAAAGAAGTCATAGCAGCAGTTCTCCAGCACCATGCAGTGTTTGCGGGTGCGTTCGGAGGTGTTCACCAGGTCCCAGCAGGCCTCCAAGGTTTCTGCGGAAGGGACTTCCACGGCCACATGTTTGCCGTGCTCCATGGCATACAGCGCCACCGGGACATGATGGATCCAGTCCGTACAAACATAGACCAGGTCCACGGAAGGGTCTTCGCAAAGTGCTTTATATGCATCCTCGCTGCCACTATAGACATTGGGCTTCTGTCCCCTGGCCAGCAGGTAATCCTCGCTGGCCTTGGCGCGATCCGGTTCAATGTCACAAACGGCCGCCACATGGCATCCGGGCACATAAGTAAGACGCTTGGCGGCATCTCCTCCGCGCATGCCCAGTCCCACGACACCGATACCCACGTCGGGAATAGGCTCTGCCGCGAACTGCAGCATGTCCGTTTGCCCGGGTTCACGCGGGGGAACCGGCAACTTTATTACGGTTTCCTTGTTGGACTGGCAGGAAAAAGCCAGCAAAGCGGCCGCTGCCAGAAGCAAAAAAAATTTTTTCATATCAATGAGAATTTAAAAATTATTGCATATCGTCTGTTGTGGGATGTAAAATGGCAATCTGGAGCACCAGAGCCAAGGCGGTAACGCCGCCCAAAATGGCAAAGGAGAGGCCCAGGTTGGGGATTTTTCCCAGCAAAGTAGTGCAAAGCGCTCCCATGGCCACCCCCACCATATTCATAAAACCGTAAGCGGTTGCCCGCAGGTGCGAAGGCACAAACTGACAAAGGATGGGCATATTGTTGGTGTCGAACATCCCGTAACCCAAACCGAAGATAAGGCCGGAGGCAATGGCCGGAACCAGACCGTGACCCAGGCCCATCAGTACCAGGGCGGGGATCATCATGCCCAGGCCGATAGCGCTGGTGTACACACGCCCCTTTAGGTTTTTCTTCACCCACTTGTCCGATAGCGGACCGCCTACCATCACCCCGATGAACGAAGCCAGGGCAATGGTAATGGTAGCCACCGGTCCGGCAACGGACATACCGCCGTCGATATTCTGGGCGAACAGCGTCGGGAGCCAGTTTTTGGTGGCCCAGCCCGGCAGTGAAGTGGAAGCAAAGAAGAACAGGATTACCCAGAAGGCAATATTGCTGAAAATAAGGCCGAAAGACTTGACGATGGACATGGAGGCCGCTTTCTTTCCCTCTGCCACCGGCTGCTTGGGCGCACGTTTTTCCTTGAGGAAGAACATGAGCACCACGGCATATAGAACGCCGATGATGCCAAACCACTGGAAGGTGAGCCGCCAGCTGAGTGCCGAGGCAAAGATGGAACCGAAACCGCCCACCGCCTGTCCCAGGTAAAGGCCCGTCATGTGCAGGCCGACAGCCAGTGAACGGCTTTTCCCGGCATGATAGTCTGCAATCAGGGAAAGGCTGGAAGGGATATACAACGCTTCACTCACACCCATGAGCCCCCGCAGCCAGTACATTTGCGAGAAGGTTTGGCAATGCCCCATCAGGAGCGTCACCAGCGACCACACGCCCAAAGAACCCACAATGAGCCACTTCCGGCTCAGGCGGTCTGCAATGCTGCCGGCAAAAGGACTCACGATGGCGTACACCCACAGGAAAATAGCCATCAGGCGGCCAAAGTTCTGCGCCTGCTGAAGTTCTGCGATATCTACGCCTATGGCGGCTTGCATGGTGGACAGCATCTGGCGGTCCAGATAGTTGAGGAAGGCCACGATGGAAAGCAGCCCTACAACAACCCAAGGGTAAATTTTATGGAATTTTTCTTTACTCATACGACTAACGGATATCTTTCAGGCGCACGGCCTGGAATGTCATGTGGGCCTGGGAACTCTCATACAGGATGCCCACGGTATGCTTGTCAATCAGGGTAAGGCAGGAGTATCCCCAGCCGTAGCCTTCGTCCAGAAGCAGCCGACGCGTCCAGGTTGTCCCACCATCTTCGCTGATTTGGATGGTCAGGTTGCGTCTGTGTTCCGGATCCGAAGGATTGGAGAAAAGAAGAAGGTTCCCCTCCTTGAGCAGGCTGGCCATGCAAACAGGCTCTACAAGCTGCCCGTCAGAAACATGGGGTGCCCACGTGCGGCCCATATCCCTGGTGACATACACGGCACGACCGGTTTTGCGATTGTCGCGCATGTTGAGCATGAGCACTCCGGGTTCTACCTCCGCCACCTGCGATTCCGTGGTATTGATTTTGGCATATTCGTGCACCTGCCAGGTCTCTCCCCTGTCGGTGGAATACATGACGCCGGCTGCCGGAGTGCGGTCTGCCTCCTGATGCTGGAAGGGAACCACCAGGGTACCATCGGCCATGGTAATGCCACGTCCGGGGCCCTGGAAGGTGAAATGCCAGGCTTCCTGCTTTATCTGACGGGTGAGATTGACGGGCGTACTCCAGGTAAGGCCGTCATCCTTGGAGCGGGCCATCATCAGTTGCGGTGTCTGTGCGGGTTCAAAACCGTCTCCGGCAGTCCACCAGGCGGCCTGGCCGGCCTTTCCGCCGTGGGTCCAGGCGGCAAACAGAAGGATGTCTCCGCTTACTTCATCCACCACAATGCAAGGGTCCCCGATGCCGTTGACATCCTGCGGAAGCCCGCCGTATTCGCCCATGTCCATGGCGGTAATCATGGGGCCCCAGGTAAGGCCTCCGTCCGTGGAGCGGCTGATACCGACGTCTATATCGCCCTGTAAATCATAGGCGTTTTTATGGCGGATGTCATACGTGGCAATTAGGGTGCCTTTAGGGGAAGTGACCAAACCCGGAATGCGGTAGGCCGCTACGCCGTCATCCCCGGCGGAACGCACCCGGACCGCCAGACGATGGCACTGTTTCCCGCTCTGTTCCACCTTCAGTCCCTTGGCCTTAATGGAAAGGCGAAACGGTTTTGCCAGGTCCTTGACACGGGTTCCGTCAATGTGCACATACAGCAGATTATCTTTAACATAGGCATGCTGCAGTGCCTTGCGGGGAAGGCCCTTGGCCTTGATATTCCATTCGGGCGTGACGCCTTCCGGTACCGTAACGGCGGCCACGGCAACATCCTGGTTCACCAGAACCGGTACCTGCCAGTGATGCACCTGCACCGCTACTGCCAGAAAAAAAGATACGAGAAATGTCATAATGCAATGATAAAGGTTTTAGGGCTGCGTACACCGGGTTTGAGTTCGCCGCCGGTAACCAGCAGGCCGGAGGACGTGGCGGCGACACCCGCTCCCGCAAGAGCGGTTTCCGGGACCTCGCCCAGACCGGTCCAACACTGGCCGTCGAACAGCCAGATACACTTTCTGAACTTGTATTCTTCCGGCTCGCGGGAGAGGTACGGGATACGGTCTGCAGGGGTATTGCGAAGGGCGCGCTCAAAGATGGCGCGGTTGACCCCGCCCACGACTATGAGGCGGCCATCCGGCAGTGTGGTGCCCGAAGCACCCACAAAGCTTCCCCCATCCGGGATATCCGGAGCGCTCTCCCACTGCAGGGTTTCCAGGTTGAGAAAATGCCCGGCGGATGGTGCCTGAAGGGTCTCCGGGTTAAAACCGCCCCACAGGAAAAGACCTTTTTCCGTAGCATAGGCAACAGGCTGCACCAGGGACTCCGGAAGAGCGCAAAGGCGCGTCCACGCCCACTCCCCTATCCGGCAGCAAAAAACGCCTTCCGTGCCAGCCAGATACAGGATTTCACCGCACTGTGACCACCCATACTGCTCCATGGGAACAGGCAGGGAGGGCAGTTCCGTCAGGAGGGCCTTCCCGCCGGCAAGCTGAACCTTATATACTTTGTCGGTGGTGATGCCGTTGACGTTACCGCCGGCGAGCACCAGGGCATCCTCCAGCTGGAAGGTGGCGCCATAAGCGACGGAGTCTTTCATGCAGCCGGCATGCTGCCACTGCGCGCCGTCAAAGGCCCACACATCCGCATACACCTTTTTGGCCCCGCCTTCCAAAAGGGGCTTGTCCGGGAAATTGGCGCCACCGGCCACCATCAGGGTTTCTCCGATATAGCCGCAAAACGGGGCCGATACGCCTTTAGCATAGGCAGCATCCGGGATAGGCGGCAACTCACTGGTTTTGAGTGTATTCATGCTTGTACAGGAAAAGGCCAGCAGGAGGCCGGCCACATAATATTTACAGGACATTGCAACGGGCGAAGAAATTGATTTCTTCCAGTTGTGCTTTCAACTGAGCTTCCTCTTCGTCGCTGAGGTTGCGCCATGGCACGCGGTTGGGTCCCAGATCCAGGCCGATGAGCTTCATGATGCGCTTGCCGCCCACAATATTTCCGCGGAAGTTACAAATCACGTTGATGACCGCCTGGGAGAAATTCTGCAGTTCCCGCGCCTTCTCCAGGTCACCGGCGGCCCAGGCTTCTCCGATGGCCACCTGCTCTCGTCCGTTATAATTGGTGGTGCCGCAGATACCGCCCTGGGCACCGCCCTGCGCCAGCGAAGGGAGGTAGGTCTCATCCTGACCATGCAGCATATCGTACTTGCCATCCTTGTACAGGCGGCACTGATTGTACTCATACAGGCTCTCGAAGGTGTACTTGATACCCGCGAAATTGGGGATGCGGCCATCTACGGCCTTGAGGAATTCCAGCATGGGAAGGAAGCAGCCGTTAAAGGCAGGAATATGATAGAAATAGAAAGGAAGCTCCGGTGCGGCGGCGGCAATGGTCTCGCAGTACTTCACCAGCTCCTCTATCCGGCCAATCTTGGGGAAGGGCGGCGCCATGGCCCCAATGCCCCAGACGCCCAGCTTTGCGGCGTGTCTGGCGAGCTCCACGCTCTCACGCAGGCAGCAACTGCCCACATGGACAATGACTTTGAAACCGGCCGGGACAGCAGCCACCCAGGCTTCTGCCAGCGCTTTGCGTTCCTCCGTGGTGAGCATATACCCTTCTCCTGAGGAACCATTGATGAATACTCCCTTGAGGCCGTTCTTGGCCAGCATGGCGGCATAAGCCGGAATGGGCTCCAGATTGACGTCTCCGTTGGACTTCATGGGAGTGAAAGGGGCGTTGATAAGGCCGATAATCTTTTCCATAATGCTATTTCGTTTTAGTGGCTCTTGCCGAGCCGGTTATGTGGATATTGCAAATCTAATAAAAAAACGCAAGTTTCCATAACATTTTCGCAACTTCCTGATTTATGAAATATTTAATTTTAGAATTGTCCCGTATAATTTTGCAAATACGAAAAAAAGTCCTATCTTGCCTCAAATTAATAACGCTAAGACTAATGAACTGCAAGAAAATCTCATTCCGGCGGTTTTGGACTATCAGTGTTGCGCTGCTGGTCCTTGCCCTCCCGGGAGCCTTTGCGCAAAACAAGATTACCGTCAAGGGTATCGTCACGGACGAACTCGGCGAGCCAATGATTGGCGCGGGCGTTCTGGTCAAGAACACGGTTACCGGTGTCATCACCGGCCTGGATGGCGAGTATTCCATTACCATCGACGCAGCCGGCGGCGGTGGCATTTTGGTTTTCTCCACCCTGGGCTACGATGACCAGGAGGTTCCGGTGAACGGACGCACAGAAATCAACGTACAAATGCAGCCCCAGTCCACCTCCCTGGAAGAAGTAGTGGTTGTGGGTTACGGCGTACAGAAGAGAGAATCCGTAGTGGGAGCCATCTCCACGGTGGATGCGTCCACCCTGAAAGTACCGTCGGCCCAATTGTCCACCGGTCTGGCCGGCCAGTTGTCCGGCGTGGTGGCCATGAGCCGCTCCGGTGAACCCGGTAAAGGCAGCTCGGCCGACTTCTACATCCGGGGTGTTTCTTCCTTCCAGGGAACGGTGACCCCGCTGGTGCTGGTAGACGGCATCGAACGCGACATCAACCTGGTGGACACCGATGACATCGAGTCCTTCTCCATCCTGAAAGACGCTTCGGCATCGGCCGTATATGGTGTACGTGGTGCAAACGGCGTTATCATCATTACCACCAAAAAAGGTCAGGAGGGCCGTCCCAAGATCAGTTTCCGCTCGGAGACGGGTATCACCAGCCCCACCCAGCTGCCCAAGTTCGTGAATGCCAGCCAGTTTGCGGAAATGGCCAATGAGGCTTACTTTGGCGCCTACGGTACCTACCCGTATGACGAAGAAGCCCTGGCCCATTACCGCAATGGGGATGACCCTGACCTGTATCCGGATGTGGACTGGATGAAAGCCCTGTACAAGAACGTGGCCACCAACCAGCGCATCAACATCAGCGTCAACGGCGGTACGGAAGTCGTCAAATACTTCGTTTCCGGTAGCTACTTTACGGAATCGTCCATCTTCCGCAGATCCAACGAATACGCTTATAACTCGTCCATCAAATACGACAAGTTTAACTTCCGCGCCAACGTAGATATCAACGTGACGCCTTCCACGGTGCTTAGCGTGAACATGGCCAACATCTATGAGATCCGCTTCGCACCCGGAACGGAAACCAGCCAAATCTGGTACCGCGCTTTCCGTACATCCCCGAATGCCTTCCCTGTGGTCTATTCCGACGGAACGCTGTCCGCCCCTTCGGTAGCCGGCGAGCAAAACCCGTATAATCTGTTGGTACACACCGGTTACCGGGAACAGTTCTGGAACAGTGCGCAGTCCCTGATTGGCCTCAAGCAGGACTTCGGCGCCATCTGGGACCCGCTCCAGGGCCTCACCGCCAGCATCAAGTTCTCCTGGGATGCTACGGGTTCGCAAACGCAGGTACGTTCCAAGACCCCGCGCCAGTTCCACGCCAGCGGCCGTGACGACGAAGGCAAGCTCATCTTCGGCAACCCCATCTATGAAGGCAGCGAAACGCTCAGCTTCTCCTCCAGCGCATACAGCTACCTGGTAACATACATGGAAGGTTCCATCAACTACAGCCGCCTGTTTGGCAAGCACCGCGTAGGTGCCATGTTGCTGTACAACCACAAAATCCGCCGCAACACCAACGGTTATAACTCCACCAACTCCATTCCTTATAAGAATCAAGGTATCGCGGGCCGTATCACCTATGCCTACAAAGACCGTTACTTCGCGGAATTCAACATGGGTTACAACGGCTCGGAAAACTTTGCTCCGGGGCATCGCTTCGGCTTCTTCCCGGCAGTATCGGCCGGTTGGCTCATGTCCGAAGAACCCTGGTGGGCGCCCGTCAAGGACTATGTCAACATGGTCAAGTGGAAAGGCTCCTATGGAAAGGTCGGTAACGACCAAATCAGCGGCACCCGCTGGCTGTACCTGTCCACCATCATTGGCGGAAACTCCTTTGTGATGGGCAAAACCGGCTCCGACGGCGGTTCCGGCCTGGTAACCGGCCGTCCGGAAAACCTTAATTTCTCCTGGGAAGAAGAAACCAAGCTCAACCTGGGTGTGGAATTTGAGCTTTTCCGTGAGCTGCGCGTACAGGCCGACTACTTTAACTCCCACCGTACCGGCATCCTCATGCAGCGTAGCGGCCTCCCCTCCTACGCCGGTTTGCAAAACTCCAACAAACTGCCTTACGTGAACGTAGGTGAAACCCTCAACTCCGGCGTGGACCTGTCGCTGGATTGGCACAAGCAGGTGGGCGAATGGTTCTTCACCGCCC
>CAMZCW010000085.1 GCA_947305045.1 uncultured Bacteroidales bacterium
CACTATTTGGGTACTTTTGTTGCAAAACAGAAAGCAACACATGTATAAACGCGTATTACTTAAACTATCGGGAGAAAGCCTGGGCGGCCCTGCAGGAAAGGGGCTGGATACAGCCTGGCTGGAAAAATATGCCAAGGAAATCGCCGCCGCCGCCAAGGCCGGCCTGCAAGTAGCCATCGTCAATGGTGGTGGCAACATTTTCCGCGGCCTGCAGGGGGTGGGGAAAGGCTTCGACCGGGTGGACGGTGACAAAATGGGCATGCTGGCCACCGTCATCAATTCCCTGGCACTGAGCATGTTCATCAAGGCAGAAGGCGTGGAAGCGGTGGTGTTCACCTCCACTCCCATGGAACCGCATGCCAAATATTATATGCGGGACGACGCCGTAGCCGTGCTGGAGCGGGGCGGCGTAGCCCTCATTGCCGGCGGCACCGGCAACCCCTTCTTCACCACGGACAGCGGCGCCGCCCTCCGCGCCCTGGAGATTGGCGCAGATGCCCTCTTGAAAGGCACACGCGTGGATGGCGTTTACACGGCGGATCCGGAAAAGGACCCCTCCGCCGTCAAGTACAGCGAACTCACCTTTGACGAGGCCATCTCCAAGCACCTCAAGGTGATGGACCAGACGGCCTATGCCCTCTGTTCGGACGGAAATATGCCCATCATCGTCTTTGACATGAATGCCACCGGCAACCTCACCAAACTCCTCAACGGAGAAAAAGTTGGAACCTTAGTACATCCTTAATAACGCAAGACCATGAAAGCCGAATCTTTGTTAGGTTTTATCACCGGTGCCGCCCTGGGCGTATGCGCCGGCATTCTCTTCGCCCCGGAAAAGGGGGAAGTTACCCGCAAAAAACTGATGGACGCCGCCACGGAAGGCTATGACTCCGCCGTAGAAGGCGCCAACGAGCTGGCCCACGAAGCCAGTGTGCGCTACCGTTATGCCCGTATAGAGGCCAACAAGCTCAAGAAAACGCTTGTGGAGCAGGGCGCAGAGCTTAAGGAAGAAGCCCGCAAGGCCATCCTTGAGCAGCTGCAAAAGCTGGAAGACTACCTGGCCAAGGCAGAAAAAGAAGCCGCCGCCGCCGCGGAAGTCGATGTTCAGGAGGGGTAACACAATGCCCCGTAAAATGGAATAAGCTGAACATCAGCGAATTACAGAAAATCACCTGTGCAGTTCTGCATAGGTGATTTTTCATAAGCGATTCATACAGAGCTACTTGCATTTTACGGCCGTGTTAGTCTCCTGTCTCGTCAATGCTTTCTTTCGAGACATGCAGGCGAAGATAGTGGGCGATTTGCTCGGTCATGGCTCCGGTCCTTTGACGGAGGCGCATGAACAATTCTACGCGCTGCTTCTTAGGAAGCGACAGAATTTGGTGGATGTCCTCAAAACGGCCATCCTTGAGGAGGATAGAAGCAAACTTGGAAAAGTATATATCCGAGCGGCCAACCGTTATTTCGTTTAAATCGTACTCGCTTCCTGTATTGGCATGCATGGCCGTGAGCATATCCTCAAAGGAGTCAAAGTAGCGGATGGCCTCTGCATAGTCAATCACGTTGTATGTACTGACGATAAAATCGGTCAGCTGCCGTTTCTCAGCTAAATTCAAAGGTGCAAAGAGTCTCTTAAGCAAAGGGTAGGTCATTGGCTTTCCACGCTCGTATTGCGCCATAACTTCTTTCACAGCGCACTTCATGGGCCATCGGCAATTGCGGATAACCAGCGGTTCCGAGAAAGGGTGATTGGTTACCGCATAGGCAAGGTAATTCCACTGGTAGTCTTCTGCCCGTGTCACCAGACGGCGTTCTACAGGGTTGTTTCCCACATAGATAAGATTAGTCCGTGCTTTTTTTGCCCCTTGTTTTGGGGCACTGCCAAACGGAGATTCAAACACAGCCCCCTCCCAATGGCAAAACTCGTTTTGCGCCCTGGAAAAAGTGGAATTAAGTTCCCTCCGAAAGGTAGCCAACTGCTGCGCCGTTTTCACGACAACCGAATCATGGACATGGTCCGGCATCTGGCATAGACTGAGTACCTGCACATTGTACTTTTTTGCCAAGAGACAATAGGTGGTGAAAAACACCAAGTGGTCACTGACCGAATAAAACAGGACAAAGCCATTGGCCCCGCGCTGATAGCAATGATTCAAAATGTCCCTGAAGACGATTCTTTTCCGACTCTTCATAGCTCACAATCTTTTGGTTATTAAGTCCGAATGGACCTTTCTGCGAAAGTCGGAAATATTTTCGAGACTACAAAGAATAATTACTCGGCGGCGGCCTGGGCAAGGATATTCTCCATTTCCTGCCGGTCCATGTTCCCGTCAAAGGAGATGAAGGAGACTTCGTCCTTGTCCCGGGCCAGCATGACAAAGGAAGTCACGGTTTTTTCGTCGCCTACCGTGTACATGCGAACCACCTCGCCGTCCTCCTTGGCTTCCATCAGGAGTTCGTACTTGCCGGCGTCGATAAAATGCTTTACATCGGCAAAAAGTTTGGCCCCCGTTTCCGCGTCCTTTGTATTGAGGATGTAGAATCCGGTCATGGACTTGATGATGGGAGAGAAATTGACGTCTTTGTCGTCGAGCTCCACGTCCGGGATTTTGCCAATCATGCGGAACATGGCAGGAGAGATATACACGGCTTCCATGCCCGGAAGGTCGGAGTATTTGCTGTAGAGTTGTTTCCCGTTTTGGGCCAGGGCCGATACGCTCAGGGCGAGCAAGGCCAATATGATTATTAAACGTTTCATTTCCAGTAATTTAAATCGTCAATCAGGGTCTCTGCCTGGGCTACTTTGCCAGCCGTGCTATGAACGGAGGCCGACATTTTTCCCAGCGCTTTTTCTACTGCGGCGTAAGCCAGATACGGATCCTCGAAGGTGTCCCGGGGCGCTGTAGAAGGCCGACTGAGGGCCCATCCGCCCAGGCCGATGAGAACGGCTGCCGCTGCTGCGATGCTCCAGTTCCGACGGGCTTTGTGCGGGAGGGTCACGGTAAGGTCTTCCGGGATGGGAATGCGCTCATCGGCCCCAATCCGGAGGAGGTCCTCCGTCGTCAGTTTTTCTATATCTTCGATGCGTTTCATCTTTTGAGCTTTTTGCGGGCCAGGCTCACCTGGACTCGAATGTTAAGGGGACTAAGTCCCGTCTTTTGGCTGATTTCCTGGTAGGAGAGGCCTTGCAAGACCCTCATGGTCAGGAGCTTTCGCTGGTTCTCAGGCAGGGCGTCCATGTTTTTCAGGACGGCCTTCAGCGCCTCTTTTTCTTCCATCTGCCTGTCCGGCGGCGGGTCGTCGGCCTGGTCTTCCCGCAGCTCTTCCCGGGGCTTTCGCCTGCGGATGCGGTCGATGCACAGGTTCCTGAGCAGGAGGGAGCCGTATGCGGCCGGCTCGCGGACCATTTCCAGGTGGTCCCGCAGCGTCCAGAGCTTCAGGTACAGTTCCTGCACGGCGTCCTTGGCATCGGCCTCGTTTTCAAGCAGATAGAAGGCAATCCGGTAGAACTGGCCCTGGAGGGGCAGCCAAACGGTATGAAAAGCACGGTCCGTCACTCGGCCATCTCCATCAGTTTCCCGATGGCATCCAAACTGAAGCGTCCTTTGGTGACGATAAGCGACCCGTCACTGCTGTACAGGATACAGTCGCGGATGTCCTTGCCGTCGTCAATGCCATAAATCCTGAAAGTTTCCTCTTTGTCTTTGGACTCCAGAATCAGGTCCATGCCGTCTAAGATTTTCTCCACCTTGGTGGCGAAAGTCGCTTTCCGGGCCTGCGGGATTTCCTCGAAGTCGATGACGATGAGTTTGTTAAGCCCTTTAAAGACCTTTAAGGCCGCACGTTCTTCTTTGTCCAGGTCTCCGGATGCTGCGGCAATCCCCCCAAACAGGCGAAGGCCCAGCCGGCCAATGGAGACCATCTCAAACCCGTCCTCGCCCTTGTATTGCCGGGCAAGACGTTCCAATTTTTCCGGTTTTCCGGCCCACGCCGTCAGGAGCGTTGCCGTAAGTAATAAGAATGTAATAACTGTCTTTTTCATGGTGTCTTCTCAAGCGCTTGCAACTATAAGACGCGGAAAAGCAGGAAATGTTAAAAGTTTTTTTGCCAATGTTTTTTCCATAAAATGCAACTCACTCAGTGTGAGCAAATTGCAGGAAATCGTAACAAGTTGATAGTCATACATTTCCATTTAACGAGTACGTGAGAGAGAGACTCGGCCTTTTGCCTCGATATGACAGAAGGAAGGCCTCGGTGGGACACGGGCCGCCAAATGAAGGTGGCTGTAGCTCTGCGCTTTATGGATTACTCCGAGAAGTTGCGGCTGGCAAAAGGCAGGGAAAGACGGAGAGCGGTATGCCAGTACTCCCAGTTGTGGATGCCATTGCGGATACGGAGTTCGGAGTGGATACCGACCTTCTTCATCTTGAGATGCAGTTCCACGGAAAGAGGCATCAGAGAGTCGTCGTCGCCGCAGTCCAGGAACCAGGCTACAGTCTTGAGCGCCTCCACCGTTGCAGGATCTGCCTGCTCTACATAATCCAGGGCGGAGTGCTCCCGGACAGAAATGGCGGTGAGAACAAACTTGCTGTCCGAGTTACTGTCCGGGCGCACTTCGCCTGATTTCTGATCCAGCCAGGCGCTCATGGCATAGCAACTGGAGAACAGGTCCGGATGGCGCTGGGCATAAACGGTGGATCCGCCACCGCCCATGGACAAACCCATGATGGCCCGGGCCCCTTTGCGGCCGCCGCAGTTGTACTGCTTTTCCACGGCAGGCAGGAACTCCTGAAAGAAGAAATTCTCGTACGGCCAGTTCTCCACATTGAAATAGCCGTTTTGATAGTGATGGATGTCCGGATTGCCGGCATTGGGCATTACAATGACCACTGGCAGCAACTCCCCGCTGGCGATGAGTTCATCCGCCACCGTTTGCATGTTGCCCTGCGTCTGCCAGTCATGGTATTCTCCATACAGGCCGTGCAGCAGATAAATCACAGGATAGCATCTGGCGGCATCGTATCCCGCCGGCAGGTACACATTGAATTTTTGTTCACAACCCAGAAACTTGCTCCGGATACTTTCTGTAACAACTTTGCTTTGCGCCAGGGCAGCCGCAGCCACCACCAGGCCCAACAGGAGGGAAATCACTTTTTTCATATCGGTAATGTTTTGTTACGGAGCCAGGCGGCCACCTCCGCGGGGAGGCGGGGGCTCAGGATGCGGTATACGCGTTCATTGTAGGCATTGAGCCAATTACGCTCGTCCCCGGTCAGGAGGGACAGTTCCAGGCAGGAGGTGTCGAAGTGGCACAGGGTGAGCGGCTCGAAACCCAGCCAGGACCCGAATTCGTTGTCCCCCAGGGAGCGGCACAGGAGCACGTTTTCGTGCCGGACACCGTGCATGCCTTCCCGGTAGATGCCGGGCTCGTCCGTTACCACAAACCCGGCCTGGAACGGCACGGAGTTAAAGTTCTGACGGAACTCATGCGGTCCTTCGTGCACACCCAGAAAGAAGCCCACGCCATGGCCCGTCCCATGCCCGAAGTTGCGTTTGTATCGCCACAGCGGCTCACGCGCGAGGATATCCAGGTGCGGCCCGCAGGTGCCTTTGGGAAACACGGCCATGGCCAGGTCGATATGCCCTTTGAGCACCAGCGTATAGTCTTCCCGCTCCAGCGCAGTGCAGGGGCCCAGGGGCACGGTACGCGTAATGTCCGTAGTACCAAACAGGTACTGGCCGCCGGAGTCGCACAGGTACAGGCCGCGGGCTTCCAGCAGGGCCGACCCTTCCCGCGGGGTGGAATAGTGCGGCAGGGCCGCCGAAGGGCCATAGGCCGATATGGTCTCGAAGCTGTCTCCCCTGTATCCGGAGATTTGCGCCCGGAGGCTGCCCAGGTAGCAGGCGGCCTCCCACTCGTTCACCGTGCCGACGTGCTGCTCCACCCAATAGAGGAAACGTTCCATCACCAGGCCGTCCTCCAGATGAGCCTCCCGCATGCCTTCAATCTGCACGGCATTCTTCACGGCTTTGCGAAGCGGCACGGGCGAAGGGCATTCCACCACCTCCGGCAGCTGGTCGCCGTCGTCAATGGCGTCCCGCAGTGCCACATTGAGGCCGGAAGGGTCCACGCAAATGCGGTCTACGCCGTTTTCCCGCAGGGAAGCCAAGGTGAAGTTCACGTCGGAATAGTCACAGATGGTGACGCCGTCTGCCGTAAGTTCCTCAAAGGTATCGGCCGTATCCTGGTCCGGGTCTGCATAAATTTCTTTGCGGACGAACCAGGAGACATCGTCCAGGGTTACCAGCAAATAGGAAATGACCAGCGGATTATAGGCGATGTCCGAGCCGCGTACGTTCAGCAGCCAGGCAATCTGATCCAGGGCGGTGAGGAGGATGGCATCGGCCCCTTGCTTTACCAGCCATTTGCGCAGCCATTGGATGCGGGACTCCCGGCTTTCACCGGTGAGGTCCTCCCCCAGCGTAATGATGGGCGTGCAAGGAATGGCGGGGCGGTCCTGCCACAGGGTACTCAACAGGTCCGGCTCCGGAACAATGATGGCCGATGGCACAGCCTCCTGCAACGCCCGGATGGCGCAGACACTCTGGCACAAGCCATCTACGGCAATGATGGGCTCGTCCATTTCCAGCGATGCAATCCACTCAGGGATGGGCACTTGCTCCGGCACACGCATCTTGTGAAGCTCAACACCCGTTCCGGCAAGCTGCTTCACGGCCTGGATGAAGTAGCGGGTGTCTGTCCACAGGCCGGCATGGTCCCGGGTGACCACCAGGTCCCCGGCCTCTCCGGTGAAGCCGGAAAGCCATTCCACCTGTTTCCAGCGAGGAGCCGGATATTCACTGGAATGGGGATCGCTGCCGGTAAGGATGACGATATCCCAGTTATTTTCCCTCATAAGGGTGCGAAGAGCCTCTATGCGGCCATAAAAGATGTTTTCCATACAAGAAATCGCATGTTTTTTTCACAAATATAATTATATTTGTAGGAAATAAAAATACAACTATTATGGCAGAAGATCCCCTCGAGAGAATCGCTCGCGAAGAACGCGAAAGAAAAGAGAACAAGGTTCCCCGTATCATCATGATTATCCTGGCGCTCGTGGCGGCAGTCCTGGCCTGCATCCTGGCCTCCATGCTCTACCAGCGCAACCATCTGGTCCAGGATCTGGAATCGGAAAAGGCAGAGCTCGCCCAGCAAATGGTTGCTCTCCAGCAGGATTTTGACAGTCTGAATTCCGACTATGAGAGTATCAACCACCAGCTGGATACCTCCCGTGAACAAGTGGCCATGCTCATTGAAAAGCTGAGCAAGACGGAAGCCACCAACCGCGCCAAAATCCGCCAGTATGAGAAAGAACTGGGGACCCTCCGTACCATCATGAAGGGCTATATTGTCCAGATTGACTCCCTGAACACCCTGAACAAACGGCTCACGGCAGACGCCGCAGCCGCCCGCCGGGAGGCCGCAGCAAGCCGCGCCGCCAATGAGCAGCTCACCCAGCAGGTGGAAAGTTTGTCGTCCCAGGTGAGCGCCGGCAAAATCCTCAAAGCCCGCGGCATCTCCCTGCAGGCCCATTACAGCAATAACAAAGTGGGTGACCGCCACAGCCGCGTCCGCTACATGACAGCCAACCTCTCGCTGCTGGAGAACGCCCTGGCAGACAAAGGCCCTGTCCGCATCTATGTGCGCGTAAAGGACCCGGAGGGCATCCTGCTGAACAACACTGAGTCCACCAGCTTCACCGTTGGCGGCGAAGTCATGCAGGCCACAGCCTCCCGCGAAGTGGACTATGAAGGCAACGAAGTGGACCTGGCCATATACATCAACGACACCGGAGATTTCGTGAAGGGCGTGTACACCATGGAAGTTTACACCGAGCGAAGCCTTCTGGGCCGCGCAGAATGCATGTTAAGATAATATGATTTACATCCACGTCCCTTTCTGCAAAAGCTTCTGCACCTACTGTGACTTCTACTCGGAAATCCCGGGTGAGGGCATGTACGATGCCTATACCAAAGCGTTGTGCCAGGAAATCCATGACCGCGCAGCAGAAATGGACGACAACCTCAAAACCCTATACTTTGGGGGCGGCACACCTTCCGTGCTGCCCCTTTCGCATCTTTCCCGTATCCTCCTGGCCCTGGAAGAATGCGGCCACGGCGGTCCCTACACGGAGTTCACCATGGAGTGCAATCCGGAGGACCTGGTAGAAAAAGGCCTTCCCTACCTGGAAAGCCTGAAGTCCCTGGGTGTCAACCGCATGAGTCTGGGCATACAGTCCCTGGACAATGAGCTGCTCCGCTGGATGAACCGCCGGCACACGGCGGAGGGCGCACGCGAAGCCTTCTCCCTGGTACGCCAGGCAGGTTTTGAGAACGTGAGCATGGACCTTATCTTTGGCTTGTCCAACCTGTCGGATGCCGTGTGGGAGGCTACCATCGACGAGGCCATCGCCCTGGGACCGGAACACCTTTCCTGCTACCAGCTCACCATAGAGGGAGACAATGTGCTGGCCCAGCGGCTGGAAAACGGGGAATACGAAGAAGCCCCGGACGAGCTCTGCCGCCACCAGTATGACCTCCTGTGCAGCAAAATGGCCGCCGCCGGCTACGTACACTATGAGATTTCCAACTTTGCCAAACCCGGCTTCGAGGCCATCCACAACGGGGGGTACTGGCAGCGTAGGCCCTACGTGGGGCTGGGACCGTCGGCACACTCGTTCAGCGGACGCGGCCGCAGCTGGAACTCTCCGGAGCTCTGCGGCTACACGCGCACCAGCGAATCCCTGAGCGTAGAAGACGAGAAAGTGGAAACCCTCATGCTGGCCCTTCGCACCGCCCGCGGCGTGGACGGAGAGTTCCTCCTGGCCAACTGCAAGGGAGAAGACATCCAGCGCCTCATCAAAGAGGGCGCGCTGGTAAAAGTGGGCCGGCGCTACCGCATCCCGGAGGACCATTTCTTTGTATC
>CAMZCW010000086.1 GCA_947305045.1 uncultured Bacteroidales bacterium
CTTGATTTCGTGATGAAAAGAAAGATATACGACCAGCTGCTCCTTTGGAAAAACAGACGCAAAGGCAAGTCAGCCATGATGATAGAAGGCGCCCGCCGCGTGGGCAAGAGCTACATCGTCAAGGAATTCGCCCAGAAAGAATACAAGAGCTACATCCTAATAGACTTCTTCAAAGTCGGGGACGACATCAAAGATCTCTTCAAGAAATACTCAACACACCTGGCACAGGCCTATATCGTCCACACCGGTGACGTAGAGAAAGATGGCGATTACCTATACATCCCGCTGTATATGGTTCCGTGCCTATAATCAAGAATCGCGACCTCTCATCCCCGGCCTGTCCGGGGATTTTGAGAATTCAGCGGTCTGTCTTTACGACCCAGACGCCACTTCAGATGAGATCTGCAAATCTTGATTACTCAGTACGTTTGCTTCTCCCAGCAAAAGGTTCCTGAAAAAACGCACAAGGTATTCGTCTGTAGCAGAAATACTTTTCGGAAAGCTGTTATAATTAGCTCTTACCAAAGCATTTCGGAAATACCATGAGTGTTCTTTGAACATATCATTCTTCACTTCAAATCCGAACGACTTGAAATACTTCATGGCAAATACGGCAGTAGTACGTGTATTCCCTTCACCGAAGGGATGGATTTGCCAAATTCCAGATATAAACCTGGCGATTTGTTCAATGGCTTTATCCGTATCAAGAAAGGCATATTTGACCTGTCTCTCCTGAGAAAAGTCATAGTTTAATGTCGCTTGAATCATCGACGCGCTGGCATACAAGACAGTATCACCATCTAATACCCATTCCCGCTTGGTGATATCATAATCGCGATAACGCCCGGCGAACTTGAATATATCCCGAAACAAATGGCGATGAATTCTTGCCAGATACTCGGGGGAGAAAGAGAAAGATTTTTCTATCAACAGTTCTTCAATACGCGCGGACACCTTATCGGCCTCCTCTGTCCTTTCGTCCTCTACTTCTGCCCTCGCAGTCTTGGACTTATAATAAGCGTCCAGCAACTGCTTGACATCATCAATGGTGATGTCGCCCTCAATGTGCTTCCTAGCGGTATCAATCAAGTATGCAGACGGCTTTAGACCATCTACATCCTGAAGGCCGATAGCCGTCTGCCAAGCGGCCGCTTTCTCTTTTCTTCCCGGTTCTCCCTGCCTGATATACTCATCAAATTCGCTCATGCCTTACTATCCATAAGTTGTTTAAAGATAAGAAATACCCAGCACAGAAACAAGGATTTGACGCTTTTTCTTCTAAGTATTCAACTCTCTTGTCCTGGCTGCGGGCGTATTCAATTATGCTGTCGATTTCAATGTCTAATAATCATATCAAAAGCCGAATCCGGCCCTCCGAATTGACGAAGGTGGTTGGATACTCTGCGGCGTAGCTCAGCACGGAAAGAAGTTCGAGATAGAAGGCATAGAGAGAATGGCGAGAAGATAGAAAACGACTTCCTCACCACAATCCTCAAACTCTTCCGCTACGCAAAACTCTCTGAGAATGCCGGCTACGGAATTGACAAAATCTACTCCTGGGAGCGTCTGACGGGAGAGAAGGTAGAGTTTGCCTCCGACCTCATGAGCACCACCGTTACTTACTGGCGGCCGAAGGTAGGCAGATCCGTAAAGAGAGGAGGAAAGGCGGGTGAGGTTAGTAATGAAACTAACCCCAAAACTAACCCCAAAACTAACCCCAAAAATCGCAAGGAAAAAGGTCCTGAGCTACGTACAAAGATGATTCGCATCATGAGAGCTACCCCCACCATTAGTAGGCAGGAGCTCGCCGACCTTTGTAACGTAAACCTTGCAGGTATCAAGTATCACCTGCGAGCCTCAACTTTTGTTGCGGCGAGAAGGGATAGTTTTGACAGAATATAACGTCAGCAACTTATACAAGATTATTTATTCTCAGCAAAGCCGTTATTTGCCTAAACGGTCACGTAGATCAGCAAGGATCTCGCCGTTGTATTTGAACCAGAGGGTGCCCTGGACTGGGTGGTTGAAGCCTTTGAGACGCTGAGCAAGGCCGGAGAGCGAGGTGGTTTCGCCCTGGTATTCGATGTGACGATCATCGAGGACCTTCACCTTAACGTTGGGATCATCGACATAGACCAACTCCGCACCAACGGGAATCTCACATGCGCTGAAATTGAAGGGGCCACGACGAGCTGCTTCTTTGACCTCCTGAGCAAGCTGCTCATCCAAAATCTCGTGACCTTCGGGCTTAACCTTCTTGAGGCGGTCCATAGTGCCGGAAATTTTGGCTATGCACTCCAGCAGCTCATAGGCTGCCTCCTTTGACATTTCATAGAACTCCTTCACACGGGGTTTTCCGTCGAATTCTTCAATTGCGCGCAGTTCCGGATTCAGCCTGTCAATTAGTTTGTGTAGTTCCTTATCTGTGAGGGATTTATCGACCTCATAGATGGCGTATGCGCGGAAAGCATACGGGATGGTTTCACTCCGGTTGAGCTGTTTCAAACGCGCCTCCAGGTTAGTGGCGTAGCCAATCTTGACATACTCCGGGAAGGAGGGATTGGTGAGGATGTATATGCAGCCGGTGTCTTTCATATGTGGCATAGATTTATGATGCTATTCTGGTATCGCCCAGGTACAGGTTCTTCTGGAAGTCAAGGAAGAGGCCTCTAGCGACATCGACGCCGCCGAGGGCTTTCATGCCGTCGGGGATGGAGCCGTATTTCATGGAGATGATGGCCGGGAGTTTGTCGGGGCCAAGTTCGTCGATGCCTTCCTTGACGTAGAGCTGGATGATGTAGTTGATGAAGTCCTGACTGGTGGCGTTGAGGGATGCACGGAAGCCATCGGCTTTCTTCACGCGCTCTGTGCGCTGAATGGGCTCGATGTTGAAGGAGATATATTCCAGGACATCGAGGAGGTCGGAGCCTTCGGCGTCAATGAGGGTGCGGATCTGCTTAAGGACATCCTTTCCGTAACCGGCAGCGTCCATGTTGTCAAGCAGTTCCTCTCGTGTCTTGGGGTTGGACCATTTCATCTGCAGGTCCTCGATGCTGGTGAAGAAGTATGGCATCTGGCCAAACATCGTGTTGAGGAATTCTTCTGCTGTCACGGGCTTGCCGTCAGCGCCCCAGAACATGTCGGACTTGAGGTACTTAATCCTGCGGGCACGGCCATCGGAGAGGCGGATTTCCAGCTTCTCCGGCTTTTCGCAGACGCACGGATACTGGCCGCATTTCTTGCATACTTTGTGTTCTGGGCCATACCCGGGGCCTTCGGGCTCGTGAAGTTCTGCAGATACGTCCTTCCATTCCACATTGTAGCCGGATACGACATCGGAAGGATTGAGTACGGGTTCACCATCCCAAGTGGGGTCTTGGAAGTTTTCGTAGGCCTTGACAAAGTCGTAGATGGTGAAGTAGTATTTGCCGTCATAGAGGCGGGTTCCACGGCCGATGATCTGTTTGAACTCTATCATCGAGTGTATGGGTCGAAGCAGAACAATGTTGCGGATATTGAGGGCATCAACGCCGGTTGAGAGTTTCTGGGAAGTAGTGAGGACGGTGGGAACGGTTTTCTCGTTGTCCTGAAACTCCTTCAACTGCCGCTCTCCTTCGGCTCCGTCATTTGCCGTGACGCGGACCGCATAGAAAGGATTGCCGCCGTGGACCTGGTTTATCATGTCCCTGATTTGGGCTGCGTGGTTCTGCGTAGCGCAGAAGACCAGCGTCTTCTCTTCCGGGCCGATGTATTTCATGAACTCCTTGACCCGGCTGAAATCGCGTTCCTTAATCTTGATGTTGCCGGCGTAGAAGTCGTTCTCGTTATAAACACGGTTGGCATCCACTTCGCCGGTGAGAATTTCATCTTCCGGGGTGTAGATGTAGTCGTCCAGGGTGCCCTGCATCTTGCAGTGACGGAAGGGCGTCAGGTAACCATCGGCAATGCCCTGCTTCAGGGAATACTGGTACACCGGTTCGCCGAAATAGCGGTAGGTGTCGGCATTGACATCGCGTCGCGGGGTCGCCGTAAGACCGATTTGCACTGCTGGCGAGAAGTAGTCCATAATTTCACGCCAGGAACTCTCGTCATTGGCTCCTCCACGATGACACTCGTCAATGATGACCAGGTCGAAGAAGTCTTTGGGATACTGACCAAAGGTATAGCGTTTGCCATCGTCCGTCATAAAGGTTTGGAAGATGGTGAAGAAGATGGAGCCGTTGGTGGGCACTTTGCCGCCTTTCTTGACGCTGCCGGGTGTGATGCGCACCAGGGCGTCCTGCTGGAAGCCAAAGAAGCCGTTGAAGGCTTGATTAGCGAGGATATTGCGGTCAGCCAAGAAGAGAATCCTGGGGCGATTGCCGGTCTTCTTGACGTTCCACTTTGTGTGGAATAGTTTGTAGCAGATCTGGAAGGCAATGAAGGTTTTTCCGGTACCAGTGGCCAGTGTCAGAAGAATGCGATTCTTTCCTTTGGCGATGGCGGTGAGGGCCTTGTTGATGGCAATTTCCTGATAGTAACGGGGCTCTTTGGTGCCGTTGGAGTAAAGTGGCTGTGCGTAGAATTTATCGCGCCATTCGTCCACGTCACCGAAGGTCTGGGACCAGAGTTCATCGGGTGAAGGGAAAGTCTCAACGGGACCTTCCTCACCCTTTTCCATATCGATGCCGTAGATTTCGTCTCCATTGGTGGCGTAGGTAAAGCGGATACCCATCATGGAGGCGTATTGTTTGGCCTGTGCTACGCCTTCGGCAACGTCTTTTTGTACGGACTTGGCCTCAACGATAGCCAGTTTGGCTCCCTTGTAAACCAGTACGTAGTCTGCCTTAAGCGGATTGGGTTTCGAGGTCTTGCTTACTCGGCCCCTGGTGATGGGGTACTCGGTAATGACCCGACTGTCCTCAACGACTCCCCAGCCTGCCGCTTTCAGCGCCGGGTCAATCTTGTCGTATCTGGTTTGGGATTCGTTCATATAACCTGGTTAAAGTTCACTACTAAACACCTTTTTTAGCAGAGCCTTTTTCAAATCATCACACAATTCAATTGTTCTAAGGCAGCTCTCTTGAAGTTCCTTACAAATTGAATCTACTCTTTCAATCTTCCCGACTATGGCTCTTTGGATCTCAAGAGATGGATAAATGAGTGGCTGTTCTTTGAAAATCTTATGTGTAATATCTGGTTGAGCAGCGCGTTTGGCCAACGATAAAATCCTATTCCTAAACTCATCCTGTTGCACATAGTACATATAGAATGCTTTATCTATACGCTCTCTATCGATCTCAATCTTAAAACAGTTGTTATGAAGCACGCCATACATACCCGTGAAAATCAGACCCAAAGTATTACCGGTCCGGGTATAGATCAAATCATCCGGATATGCACGACAACTATTCGGACACTCTTTCTCATTAACAAACAATTCTCGTGTCCCTTCTTTCATATCCTTGATTCTCAACAAAGGCAGGCTGCTCTCTTTTACCAATAAGTGTTTGGTATGAGAATTTATCGCAAGTCCTTGACTTAACTTGCACCTGTCTCCCATCGTTTCGTGTACCCACCCATGTTGTGGGCTCAGACTACTCTTAAGTACTGATTGATAAAGAGCGCCGATGCTCTGTAAACGCTTTTCCGCATTGGCCCTTAAGGCCTCTATCTTCGAGAACGATGAGTCTAAGGAATCAACAATACGTTGCTGCTCTTCGATTGAAGAAGGAACAATGATGTCCGTTTCACCATAATCCCGAAAATAAATATGAGGAATAACAGCACCCGTTTTGAAACGCGAAACATCGAGTGACTGTAAGCAATATGCAACATATTTCAAAAGGTATCCATCCTTTGGAAAAATATATTGCATCGTTGAAATGACCGAAGAGCATGGAGGAAGAATGAACAGTTTTCCAACAGAGCCATCTTTAACAAAGCCAATACACTCTTTTTCTTGCTGATAAAAATCAACAAGTTTAATAACACCGCTGGCACCGTAAATCGGGAAGACTCCGTCATGTCCCACCAAATCCTTTTGGGCAATATTGGAAGAACCCTTTTTACAAATGTCCTTGACTTTTTTTATGCTATATCCTTCTCTCATAGCATCCCAATTATTTCATTCAATAATTGATTGCTCTTATCGGCAAGAACCTTAAGTTCATTAGCAATTTGTTCCGGCGTTCTATCATCTACTACCTCAACCGTATTAGGATTCTTAGGGGAAAGATCATAATCATCACCAATATCAGACACCTTCATAGACCATGAATTTGCACTATCAGCCTTTGTTTTCTGCAGTTCGATGAACTCCGCCAAATCTTTATCATTCAGAGGGTCTGTTTTGCCCAAGGTGCGGCCCAGGTTCAGTTGGTAAAACCATACTTTCTGGGTAGGCTCTCCTTTCTTGAAAAAAAGCACCACAGTTTTAACTCCAGCTTGGAAAACTCCGCCAGGCAGATCCAGTACCGTATGCAGATTACACTCCTCCAACAGTTTCTTGCGCAGTGCGATGGATGCGTTATCAGTATTGCTCAAGAACGTATTCTTGATAACGATACCCGCCTGGCCGCCAGCACGGAGGTACTTGATGAAATGCTCCAGGAAAAGGTAGGCGGTTTCACCTGTCTTGATGGTGAAGTTCTGCTGAACCTCCGGGCGTTCTTTGCCACCGAACGGAGGATTTGCCAGGATGTAGTCGAAGCGGTCCTTCTCCTGGACATCGGCCAGATTCTCTGTGAGAGTATTGGTGTTAATGATATTCGGGCTCTCGACGCCGTGGAGAATCATATTCATCGTGGCGATGATGTACGGGAGTGCCTTATCGTCCTTGCCGGTGAAGGTTTCGGTCTGAAGGAACTTTTCATCATCGGTCTTTTTTACATGCTCGTGCATATAGTTGTAGGCCTCGCAGAGGAAGCCGGCGGAGCCGCAAGCACCATCATAAACGGTTTTTCCAATCTGCGGGTCAACGACTTTGACAATGGCGCGGATAAGCGGTCTGGGCGTGTAGTATTCGCCACCGTTTCGGCCAGCGTTACCCATACGGTTGAGGCGACTTTCGTACCAGTAGGTCATCTCGTGACGCTCCTCGGTGGTCTGGAAGCGGAGAGTGTCCACCTGCTCCAGGATGTCGCGGAGGTTGTAGCCGCTCTGGATGCGGTTACGGATTTCGGAGAAGATGACACCAATCTTGATTTCGATGGACTTAGGGCGACCTGTCTCACGGAACTTGCGGAGGTACGGGAAGAGTTTGCCGTTGACAAAATCAATGAGGTCGTCACCCACAAGAGCGTTTGCAGTGTCGTATTCCCCATCATTGGTGCGGGGCATGGCCCAGTCGTTCCAGCGGTAGCCCTCGGCTATTATGGGCTGGTAGGTCTTGTCCTGCAGCTCTGCTTCTATCTGTTTGGATTTCTCCAGATCGTCCAGATATTTGAGGAACAGAATCCACGAGGTCTGTTCTACGTAATCAAGTTCGCTGGTGCAGCCTTTGTCGGTACGCAGGCAGTTGTCCAGGTTTTTTACTGTTTGCTCGAAAGCCATATGTTAGTTTTTGCTTATAATTCTCCTAAAACAAACAAATTTAACGAATTTTCTCCGAAAATAAGGTAACAAAGTGTAAGAGAGTTTAAGAATGGATACAAAAAACCTCAACCCTATGTTGGATTGAGGCGATGTTCATAAGGGAAAAAGCTATTCTTCTTTTAATTCTCCACGCCGGTATTTTGTGACCAGATAATTGAAAAGGCAAGCATGGACATTCGTCAGGAAATTGTTTACAGCAAGCAACGTGTTGAAAAGTTTCATTGAATCCATCATCACTTTGCTCTCGATGATTTTTTCCTGCCTGGAAACATACAGTTTCTCGGTATCCATGTGTGTTTCAAGATTGCGCTCTTCTTTCCACCAAGATGAAGACTTTGCGTGTTTCTCCAGATGAAAGGTCAATTCCTGATACTGACGATTAATCACCTCCGGGAAATGCCCTAACAGTGGCAGGAGGCGGTCCCATTCGGACTTCTTGTGTGTTTTGTCGTCGAAACCATATAAACGCTTGAAGCCTTCGTTGAGAATAACCATCAATTTGCCTCGCATGAAGCGGCGGTCATAATCTCCATCTGCCAGAATGAAATACTTGCTGGCCACCATGCTGTCAATCATTGTGATGAAAACGAACTGCATCACGGAAACGACGGTACGGTCAATCTCGTGATATTCGTCGTGCTGATCCCTGGTGCTTTCCAGCGTGTCATGCATCATTGGAAGACCTTCGGAATACTGGGCTATGGTTTCGTCAATCATGGCCACAAATTCCCTACGCTCTGATTCAGAAAGCGTCTTGCCGTTGTACTGCACCACCTCAAAAAAACGGGCGTATTTGTAATCCCGAATCGGCGAGTACTGGATATTTGCAAGGTCTTCGTTCATTCTACTGTAAATGCGGTGACGCAAAGATAATGAAAAAGCCTCATCCCCGGAAGGAATAGAGGCTATTGAATGTGCTTTGAGAAGAAGCATCTACCTGAACGGCTCAGGTTCAGAGTCGTTGAGATACGCCACAATCCCATCGACATGCAGCCCGATGATGGCCTTGCGATCGGCATCTGACAGGTAAAAGACAATGCCGTCGGACTCCGTGTGACCGGGGAAGGCCGCGTTTACGTGGATGGAGAAGATGATGGTCTCCTGGATGGGATGGCCAATCTGGCAGGAGAGTTTGTTGCCTCTGAGCACGCGTTCCTTCAAGGGGATGTCTTCTTCTACAGGAAAATTGCTCGGAAACTCTTCTTTATTCGTCGGAATAAATGTATATTTGCCACGGATTATCGTCCGAATTTTTGTTGATTTTGACTAAATATTCGTCCGAATTTTTGTTGTATGAAAAGAGAAATATACGCAAAACTACTTGAGTGGAAGTCTCGTAGAGACCACAAACCACTTGTTCTTGACGGAGCCCGTCAGGTAGGTAAGACATACATCCTCAAAGAGTTTGG
>CAMZCW010000087.1 GCA_947305045.1 uncultured Bacteroidales bacterium
ATTATCAATCGGTTACCCTAATTATTTTGCACGAAAATTGACGAAGATTCGCAAATATAAGGTGTAATTTTGGCAACCCCCGGCGAGGGATGTTTCATTTGATGCAACAGATGTTTCATTGCAACATTTTTTGCAGGATATGCACGGATAATCAGTCCCTTGCGAATCCGCGCGCAAAATCGTATCTTTGTGCCGCTTTATGGAACGCGTCATTCTTGGCATAGACCCGGGAACCCAGCTTTTGGGTTTTGGCATCATCCGCGTAGAGGGCAAAAAGGCCTCTTACGTGGACATGGGCGTGCTGGATTTGCGGAAAGATCCAGATGCCTACACCAAACTCCAGTCCATCTACGAATGCATCAGCGAAGTGTGCCGCAATTACCACCCCACGGAACTGGCCATCGAGAGTCCTTTCTATGGGAAAAATGCGCAGGTGGTGCTCAAACTGGGCCGTGCGCAGGGGGCCGCCATCCTGGCCGCCAAGGAGTATGGCGTGGGAAGTGTCACCGAGTACGCCCCCCGAAAGGCCAAAGAGGCCATCGTGGGCAACGGCGCCGCCTCCAAGGAACAGGTGCAGCTCATGCTGGAAAAAACGCTGGGCGTCAAGCTGGAAAGCCGGCACCTGGATGCCACGGATGCCCTGGCCATCGCCTTGTGCCATCACTTTGAGACTTCCCGCCCCGTAGCGGTCCCCAAAGGCAAGGGCGGATGGGAACAGTTCCTCAAAGAACATCCGGAAAGAATTTCTAAATAGAATTAAACTTGGGCACCGGAAAAGTGTCAAAGAAAAGTTAGTATAAAAAACTTATGGTTAGAAGATTGACAGCGGCCCTCGCAGGCCTGTTTGTGGCCTTTGCGTTGAGCGCGCAGAATCACAAGATTACACTTCAGTTACAGGATGCCACCACGGCGGAACCGGTAGGTTTCGCCACCGTTTCGCTTACCCCGGAAAAAGGACAGGCCAAATATACCCTCTCGGACGGCGACGGCCATGCCCTGCTGGAGAAAGTGAAATCCGGGAAGTACACCCTCAAGGCGGAAATCATGGGCTACAAGACCTTTCAGAAGGTCCTGGAGGTCAAGGTCGATGTCAATCTGGGTATCATCAAACTGGAACAGGACCAGCAGGTGCTGGATGCCGCTTCCGTGAGTGCGGTGGGTAACCCGGTGGTCATCAAGAAAGACACGGTGGAGTACAATGCATCGTCCTTTAAGATCAGCGACGACAACATGCTGGTGGACCTCCTGAAAAAGCTCCCGGGTATTGACGTGTCGGAGGACGGTACCATCACCTCCAATGGAGAGACCATCTCCAAGATCACTATCGGCGGAAAAACTTTCTTCCTGGATGACCCTCAACTGGCTTCGCAGAACATCCCCGCCAAGCTGATTGAAAAGGTGAAGGTGGTGAAGAAAAAGAGCGAGCAGGCGGAGTTTACCGGCATTGACGACGGCGAAGAAGAGACGGTGATCGACCTTTCCGTGAAAAGGGGTATGATGAACGGGGTCTTCGGCAATGCCATGGCAGGTGGCGGCGTGGACCTGCCCGCTGCCGGTGGTACTTATGCACCCCGCTGGCAGGCGGCGGCCATGGGCGGCCGTTTTTCGGAGGACAGCCAGATCAGCGTCATCCTCAATGGCAACAATACCAACAACCGTGGTTTCAATGACCTTTCCGGCTCCATGATGAGCTCCATGATGGGCGGCGGTGGCGGTATGGGCCGTATGGGAGGCGGTGGCGGCTGGGGTCGCTCCAACGGCATCACTACGTCCTGGATGGGCGGCGTCAACGGCAACTGGGACCTCTTTGACAAGAAGATGGACCTGGGCGGCAACTACCTGTACAACGGTTCCGTGGTGGACGTTACGCAGAATGCCTATAAAGAAACCTATCTGACCGATGGCAGCACGCTGTATTCGGACACGGACGGCAAGAGCCACCGCTTTACGGATGGTCACCGCTTTGGCGTGCGCCTGGAGCACAAGTTCAGTGAGAATACCTCCATCCTTTTCCAGCCGCAGTTTAATTTTGGCCGAGGCAGTTACCTGGAGCAAAGCGTGTTCGACACCTGGAAAGATGTCAAGAGCAACCGTACCAACAACGGCTTCACCAACAACTCCGGCAACAACAAAAACTTCCAGACCCGCGGCTTCCTGTTGTTCCGTCAGCGTCTGGGCATGCCCGGTCGTACCATCAGCGCCAACGTGGACTGGAATATTTCCAACAACAGCCTGTGGGGATACAACCAGTCGCTCACCAATTCCAGCTATGTGGACCTGGAGCCACAGGTAGTGGAGATTGTGAACCAGCGCATAGACCAGACTTCCAAGAGCCGTAGCGTGGGTGGCCGCCTGGTGTACACGGAGCCGCTGGGTGCCAACTTCTACCTGGAAGGCAGTTACAACATCCGCTGGTCCCAGAGTGAGAGTGTAAAAGACGTCTATAATAGCGCGGAGCCCTTCAAATACTGGGAAGGCATCCCTACGCTCAGCACCATTTTCATGGACTACCAGGCATCGGTCCTGGATAGGGAAACCGGCAAGACGGAGCTGGAATGGAAAGACCCCAGTTACAGCAACCAGATCACCAACCGCAGCCTTACGCAGAATATCGGAGCGGCGGTGATGTACCAGAACAACAAGCTGCGTGCTCAACTGGGCGCCTCCGCCATTCCCACCAACACCTATAATTATACGAACGGAAAAACCTACGAGGACAAGCGCTGGAACTTCTCTCCGCGTGCCATGCTGTTCTACGACTTTACGGACAATTCCAACATCCGCCTGTTCTATTGGGGCCGGAGCGCCCAGCCTTCCACCAGCCAGTTAATGCCGGTGCTGGACAATTCCAACCCGCTGAGCATGGCCCTGGGTAATCCGTACCTGACGCCGTATTTCAGCCACAGCCTGCGCTCAGACCTTGAATTCTCCAATAAGAAAACCTTCTTCACCGCCCGCCTGCATCTGGAAGGCGGCGCCGTACAGAATCCCATCGTGAATGCCATGTGGTACGATGTAACCGGCCGCCAGTATTCCTTCCCCGTGAATGGCCGGAATTCCTACAACGCCAATGTGCGGCTCATGATCAATGCGCCCATTGCCAAGAGCGGCTTCTCCATCTCCAACATGACCAACGCCAGCTATTCCAAGAGCGGCAGTTATATTGGCGCCGCCCAATTGGACATGACCCCGTATTGGGATGCGGAAGAATTCAACTACGCCAAGTTCCACCAGTATTATTTTGTGGACAACAAGGACCAATGGGCCAAGGACTTCCTGTCCAACGACACCCGTTCGCTCAGCATCACGGAGCGTCTGCGCGCCACGTACCGGAACGACTTTATTGAGGTGATTGTGGGCGGCCGTACCCGCTTCAACAAGCCCTGGTACACCGTACAAAACGCCGTGGCTGCTACCTGGAACAACCGGGTGGATGCTTCTGTCAAATGGACCATCGGAAAGAGCGGGGTAGAGCTTTCTACAGATGCCAACTACGACTGGTACAACGGATACACCTCCGCTCCGCCGGCACAGTTCATCTGGAATGCGAGCGTTTCCACGCCCCTGTTCAAGCGCCGCGCCACGCTGGCCCTGAAAGCCTATGACATCCTGGACCGTGGCAAAAACCTGACGGTGAGCGACACCGCCAATTACCACCAGGAAGTGCTCAACAACACCCTGGGCCGCTACATCATGCTGTCCTTCACTTACCGCTTCGGGAACTTCGGTGAAGCCGGCAAGCAAATGCGCTCCCGCATGGGCCAGGGCGGTCCCGGTGGTCCTGGTGGCGGCGGCCGCCGTCCGTTCTAGTGACGGCTAATCGTCTGATTCCCATATGGTTACACTATAATCCTCGTTCAAAATCTGAACGAGGATTATGTTATAATATGCTGATGGTCAGTCGATTAACTGTCACATGTTTTTTACGTATCCCCTCCATTTTTCGATAAGGGAGGAGATGTCGGAGGGGAGGGGCGCTTCAAAGTGGAGCCGCTCACCGGTAACGGGATGGGTGAAGCCCAGCGTGCGGGCATGGAGGGCCTGGCGCGGGCAAAGGGCAAAGCAATTCTGAATGAACTGCTTGTACTTGGCGTAGATGGTGCCCTGTCGAATCTCGGACCCGCCATAGCGCTCATCGTTAAAGAGGGGATGGCCCGTGGAGGCCATGTGCACGCGGATTTGGTGTGTGCGGCCCGTCTCCAGGCGGCATTCCACCACGGTAATGAAGCCAAAGCGCTCCAGCACCCGCCAGTGCGTTACGGCCCATTTCCCCTTGTCAGGGTCGTCATACACACGGAAGCGCAGGCGGTCGTTGGGATCCCGGCCGATGGTGCCGGAAATGGTGCCTTCATCCTCCGTAATGTTGCCCCACACCACAGCCGTATAGACCCGGTCGATGGAATGGACAAAAAATTGGTCTGCCAGATTGAGCTGCGCCGGCGGGTTTTTGGCGATGACCAATAGGCCGGAGGTGTCTTTGTCGATGCGGTGCACCAGTACGCCCATGCGCTCGTCTTCCACATCCGGAGACAGATGCAGATAGTAGGCGAGGGCGTTCACCAAGGTGCCGTTGTAGTTCCCGTGACCGGGGTGCACCACCATGCCGGCGGGCTTGTTCACCACCAGTACGTCGGCGTCTTCATAGACAATGTCCAGGGGAATGTTTTCCGGGAGTATCTCCATGCCGCGGCGCTCGTACGGCATGACGAACTTGACTACGTCGCACGGGCGCACGATGTAATTGGCCTTCACCACTTTGTCGTTTACCAGTACGTAGCCCAGCTTGATGGCCTGCTGCACGCGGTGGCGGGAGGTGTCTTCCTGATGCGAGGCAATGAATTTGTCTATCCGCAGCGGCTCCTGGCCTTTGTCCACCAGGATGCGGAAGTGCTCGAACATCTCGTCGGAGGTGGGAGATTCCTCGACTTCGCTCGGAATGACAGGAGCGTCTATCATTGGGCCGGGACTTTAAGGGGATCCAGCGTGAGGGAGAGGTTCACGGTGCTGCCCAGCGGTTTTTCTTCGCCTTCGGCCTCCTGTTTATACACAATGGCGTTCACGGAGTCTGCATAGGTGCGGACGTCCGGGTCAAAGCGAACGCGACCGGTATTGAGATAATGGTCATGCAGGGCATCCACGGCGGGCACATACTTCATGCCGATAAGGCGAGGTACCAGCGTGGCGTCATCGTCCTTGTTAACTCCTACTTTCAGGTCTATGGAGGAACCGCTTACTACCAGGTCTCCGGCTTTTACCTCCTTGCCCTCGCAGGACTGGCCCAGGACGGTGTTGGTGGCGATGTCACGGACATAACGCAGGTTGCCCAGACTGAGGCCGCGGTTTTTGAGCTCCGTGCGGGCCTCCGTGATGGAGTAGCCGTACAGGTTGGGCATCACTACTTTGCGCGGTACCACGGAATTGATGGTAAGGAAGATGCTGCGGCCTTTTTTTACCGTGGCGCCCGCAACGGGCTGTTGCCGGTACACCACGCCGCCGGGCAGCCGGCGAACAAACACGGAATCCACCACCTTTACGTTTACCTGACTTTGCGCGGCCAGGTTTTCCGCCTCCCGGACGCTCAGGCTGGTGAAGTCCGGGGCCGTGACGGTTTTCCCGTGACGGGTAATGACACGAAGACCCACACTGACCAGTATGAGCAGTACACCTACAAATACAACGGCGCCGATGAGGTTTTTCAGGATCCAACGGTCCTTCTTTTGAACGGTATTGTTTTCCTCCGTTTTTTTCTGAGCCATACGAAAAATCGCTTTATCAAACGCGAAGATACAAAAAAATCTTCATACCTTTGCCAAGTATGCGTAACCGTACCGGCATATTTGGTGGCCTATCCCTGGCGTTCACCGTTCTGATGAGCCTGCCGTGGCTTGTGCCGCACTGTGGCTGGACCGCCCTGGTGGGCCTGCTCCCACTGCTTATCCTGGAGCGGCTGGCCACAGAGTACAAGGTGAAGCACTTCTGGTGGTGGCATTACGGCTGCTTCGTGCTGTGGAACGCGGCAACCACCTGGTGGATCTGGAATGCCACCGCAGGCGGTGCTGTATTTGCCATCCTGGCCAATGCCTTGCAAATGAGCGCCATTTTTGGCAGTTTCCGCTGGGTAAAGCGCCGGGTGAGCGGCGTGCTGCCTTATCTGTATTTGGCAGCCGCCTGGATGGCCTGGGAACGCTTCTACCTTACCATCGCCCAAATTTCCTGGCCCTGGCTGGTGTTGGGCAATGCCTTTGCGGAAACCACCTCGCTGGTGCAGTGGTACTCCGTACTGGGCACCCTGGGCGGCTCGCTCTGGGTGTGGGCCTCCAACCTGTCCCTCTTCGGCCTCATGGTTGCGTTGAGTGACGGCCGCATGGTCCGCTGGACCGGCATGGCCCGTGTATCGGCCTTTGTGATGCCCGTTGCCGTCCTTTTGGGCCCCATGGTGTGGAGCGCTTGCCTCCCGTTCGAGGAGGAAGGAACGCCGCTGAAGGTGGTTATCGGCCAGCCCAATTATGACCCATACGAAAAATTTGAATCGCTGACCCAGGCGCAGCAGGATGGCCGCTTCCTGGCCCTGCTGGAAAAGGCGCAGTGGAGCTCCGGGCCCACCCTGGTGCTGGCTCCGGAGACCTTTACCTCGCGCGTATATACCAACGCCATTGCGGAGCACGAGACTTCCATTCGGCTGCAGCGCTTTCTCCGGCGGCATCCCGGTGCCAGCATCCTGTATGGTGCCAGCACGTATGAGCCGCGGTATGGCGCCCAGCCGCCGGATCCCTGCGCCTACGATTTGGGCCGTCAGCCGGATGGTCGGCATTTATGGATCCTGGCGCATAATTCAGCCCTGGTTACGGATACCACCGGCGTGTATCGGATATACCACAAATCCAAGCTGGTGGTGGGCACGGAGCTCACTCCTTATCCCAAGGTGTTTATCCCGCTGGAGAACTGGCTGGGCGGCGGGCTCATGGCCAAGGACGTGGGCCAGCAGGAGATTGCCTGCCTAAAGGCCTGCGGCGTGCCTGTGGGTGCGGCGGTCTGCTATGAGTCGGTATATGGGGAATTCTGTACCGGGTATGTACGCAAGGGGGCGCAGCTCCTCGCCGTCATCACCAACGACGCCTGGTGGGGGAATACGCCCGGATATCGGCAGCACCTGAGCTACAGCCGTTTACGGGCCATAGAGACGCGCCGATGGGTGGCCCGCTGCGGCAATACGGGTGTTAGCGCCATCATTGACCCCGGCGGTAAAATCGTGGACCGGACGCCCTGGTGGAAGCCGGCTCTGCTGGAAGGGGAGGTGCAGCTGCTGCAGGGGCAAACCTTCTTTGTGCGGTACGGGGACATGGTGGGCCGGGTGGCCGTTTTCCTGTTCCTGCTGCTTGGTGCCGCGGCCCTCTTCCGTCCGCGTAAATAAAAAGAGAGAAACTCTTACTCGAGCTTCTCTCCTTTCTCATTATACATTTCATGTTGCAGGACGGAGAAATCCGTCACTTCTACCAGTTCTATCTTCGCTTTGTAGCGTTTGCGCCAGCGGGCGATGAAAGAATTGAAAATGCCGCGTTTCAGATAAGCACCCAGGATGGGGCTGGTCTTCAGCGTAATACTTCTGACACCTTTTTCGATGACGTAGAAAGCGATTTTGCGTTCGATTTCCTCGTCAATCACAACACTGGAGTGGATTTTGCCGGTGCCGTGGCACACGGGACACTGCTCCATGGTGTTGATTTCCGTTACAGGGCGAATCCGCTGCCGGGTGATTTGCATCAGTCCGAACTTGGTGAGCGGCAGCACGTTGTGCTTGGCCCTGTCTGCTTCCATAAGCTCCTGCATCAGTTTGAACAGCGCATTCTTGTGTTCGTTGGTCTCCATGTCGATGAAGTCCACAATCACAATGCCGCCCATATCCCGCAGCCGCAGCTGACGGGCGATTTCCTCGGCCGCAATCTTGTTTACCTCGAAGGAATTCTCCTCCTGGTCGGCCGTTTTGGTGCGGATGCCGCTGTTTACGTCGATGACATTCAGCGCTTCGGTGGTTTCGATTACCAGATAGGCGCCCTGCCGCATGGGTACTACCTTTCCGAAGGAGCCCTTGATTTGCCGGGTGACCTCAAAGTGGTCGTAGATGGGCTGTTTCCCTTCGTACAGGTGCACGATTTTCTCTTGTTCCGGGGAAATGAGCGAAACATACTTCCGGGCTTCTTCGGCCACATGGGCATCGTTGATCCAAATGTTGGAGAACGAGTCATTGAGGAGATCCCTCAGGACGGTCGTTGTTTTGCTATACTCCGTAAAGAGCAGCTGGACATTTTTGTTTTTGGCAATCTTTTTCCACGAGCTTTCCCATTTTTCAATGAGCGATTCGGTCTCTCCCACCAGCGTGGCGGCGTTTTTGCCTTCTGCGGCAGTGCGTATGATAGCACCGTAATTCTTGGGGAGAATGCTCCTGACCAGTGTCTCCAGTCTACGTTTCTCTTCCTTCGAGCCAATCTTCTGGGAGATGGACACTTTTTCTGCAAAGGGGAGAAGTACGATGTTGCGTCCTGCTAATGAAATTTCCGCAGTCAGTCGCGATCCCTTTGTGGAAATGGGCTCCTTGACAATCTGAGCCACAATTAGCTGGCCGGGTTTGAGGTACTCTTCTATGCGGCCTTCTTTGGGAAGGGGTGTGCCAATGGCAATGCGCGAATACAGGTCTTTGAGATTCGTGTTGCTGTTGGACTCCTTAACAAATTGGTCGAAGGCGTTGAAGTACAGTCCCAGGTCCAGATAATGGATGAAGGCTTCTTTTTTGTCGCCGATGTCCACAAAGGCAGCATTGAGATTGGGGAGAATCTTTTTCACCTTTCCCAGGTGGACGTCTCCCACGGTGAATTTGTTCCCAGTGCTGGACTCCGTGTTGTACTCTATCAGCCGGTGATTTTCCATCAGGGCGATATGTACCTCCGTTGAACTTACGTCAACAATCAGATCCTTGTCCGGTTT
>CAMZCW010000088.1 GCA_947305045.1 uncultured Bacteroidales bacterium
CTGGCCAAACGCCTGGAACCCAGCGTGAATCCGGAGCTGATTGGTGCCGTGAAGGTGCCGGACGGCAGCGTGGACCCGTTCCGCCTGTGTGCGGCCAACATGCTGGATGCCAAGCTGCATGGCGGCCAGGTGCGCCTGCACACGGAAGTCACCGGCTTCATCCGCGAGGGGGACAGCATCAAAGGCGTGCATACCTTGAACCACCAGACAGGTGAAGAAAGGGACTATTACGCTCCCGTCACCGTGAACGCCTGTGGCATCTGGGGACACTCCATCGCAGAAATGGCCGGCGTACGGGTGGGGATGTTCCCCGCCAAGGGGGCTCTGCTCATCTTTGCGCATCGCGTAAACAACATGGTCATCAACCGGTGCCGCAAACCTTCCAACGCGGATATACTGGTTCCTGGAGACACCGTTTGCGTGATTGGAACCACGTCCACCCGCATCCCCTTCGAGGAATGTGACAACGTGGCCGTTACCCCGGACGAAGTCACCCTCCTGATCACCGAAGGCGCCAAACTGGCTCCTTCCCTCTCAGAAACACGTATTTTACGGGCCTATGCCGGTGTCCGTCCGCTGGTAAGCGCGGACAACGATCCCTCCGGCCGCAACATCTCCCGCGGCATTGTATGCCTGGACCACGAGGAGCGGGACGGGCTCAAGGGCTTTATCACCATTACCGGCGGTAAACTCATGACCTACCGGCTCATGGCCCAGATTGCCACCGACCTGGTATGCAAAAAACTGGCGGTTGAAAAAACCTGCACCACCGCAGAGACACCCCTGCCCGGCTCAGAAGAAAAATCCTACGAAGCGGTGGCCCAGAAAGTATGGGAAGCCCCCACCACCGCCCAGAAGGCCGCGGCATCGCGCATGGGCACCCGCGCCAGCCGTATCCGTTCCACCAACCGCCGGGACGATGACCTCATCTGCGAATGCGAAGAAGTGTCGGTTGGCGAAATCAACGCTGCTATCGACCGTTTGGACGTCTCAACCCTTACGGACCTGCGTCGCCGGACCCGGGTGGGCATGGGTACCTGCCAGGGGGAATTCTGCGCCTGCCGGGCCGCCGGCCTCCTGGCCAAAGCGCACGGCTGCATAGAACGGGAAAGGAAGGACCTCGCAGGCTTCCTGCAAGAACGCTGGAAGGGCAACTTCCCCATTGGCTGGGGAGATACCCTCCGCGAGGCTGAATACACGCAATGGATTTATAAACACGTACTGGGCATTTAAGTCCCTCCCCCGAGGGGAGGGGTTTCGGGAGGGGGTAACGTGAACATTTTATATTTCATGAAATGAAATTCGATACTGTTATCATGGGAGGCGGCCTGGCCGGCATGATTGCCGGGATTGCCCTGCAGCAAGCGGGGAAAAACACCGCCATCGTCTCCATGGGCCAAAATGCCCTGCACTTTTTCTCCGGCACGTTCGAGAGCCTGCAAGCGCCCTCCGAGCGCCTCTCTGAGCTGTTTTCCGCCTCCGGCATCCGCGTACACTACCACGAAGGCGTGCGCCTGATGCCCCTCGGCACCTTTAAGGAGGCGGCGCTTTCCCTGGACGATATCGACCTCTTCCCCACCCCTAAGTTCGGGAAGCGGGTGCTCATCGTCAATTTTCTGGGCTACCATGACTTTTTTTCCTCCTTCCTGGCGGAAGGGCTGGAGAAACAAGGCATGGAATGCCGCATCCGCTTCCTGAGCCTGTCAGAGCTGGACAAAGCCAAAGCGCACGGCGAAATGCGTTCGGTACAGATTGCCCGCAGCATGGACCGGGTCTGGGAAAAGGTGGCACAGGAAATCCGCCTCCTGCTCAAAGATGAGGACACGGTGGTTCTTCCGCAAGTATTTGGTTTATTGGACGATACTGTTCCCAGCCGCCTCCGCCAGGCCATTCCGGCCCGCGTGGTGTTTGCCGGCACCATGCCGCCGTCTGTACCCGGCGTCCGCACGCAAATGCAGCTGCGCCGTCGCTACCAGCTGCTGGGCGGCACCTTCCTGATGGGTGACGAGGCTATCCGTGCACACCAGCACGAGGGCACGGTCCACAGCATCGCCACGCACAACCTGGACGCCCATTACCTGGAGGCCGATACGTTCATCCTGGCCACCGGCGGACTATTCTCCAAAGGCCTGCGTTCCAATCCCTTACAAATCTCGGAGCCTATTCTGGGCCTGGATGTGGACCACCCGCAGGACCGAAATGCGTGGTACAACCCGGCTTTTGCCGGTGAGCAGCCGTATATGGCCTATGGCGTAAAAACAGATGCGCAGCTGCACGCCGTCAAAGAGGGCGTGGCCCTGAAGAATGTCTATGCTATCGGTTCCATTTTGGGAAACACCCATGCGGAACTGGGCAGCGGTGCCGGCCTGGCCATCCGGAGCGCATTTGCCGTTGTGGACACCATCTTAGCAGAACAGAAATGAAACTACAAGAATATACCACCAGCGCGCATAACTTCGAGGAATGCATGAAGTGCACCGTGTGCACGGCCTACTGCCCTGTGCTGCAGGTGAATCCGCTGTACCCCGGCCCCAAGCAGGCCGGACCGGACGGCGAACGGCTGCGGCTCAAGGACCCGTACTTCTTCAACTACGCGCTCAAGTATTGCCTGAACTGCAAACGCTGCGAGGTAGCCTGCCCTTCCGGCGTAAAAGTAGCGGACCTGATCCAGAGCGCCCGTATCAAGTATGATACGCATCCGCCCAAACTGCGGGACCAGATGCTGGCCTCTACCGACTTCATGGGCAAGCTGGCACGGCCGTTTGCGCCCATCGTCAATGCCGTTACAGATTTGAACGTTACCAAAAATGTACTGGACATGGCCTTGGATATAGACCACAGGCGCACGTTCCCCAAGTACAGCGGACGCAGTTTTGAGAGCTGGCTCAAACGGCGCAGCAAGGAGCAGGCGGCTTTCCCCGAGCAAGTAGCCTACTTCCACGGCTGCTTTGTCAACTACAATTACCCCCAGCTGGGCAAGGACCTGGTGAAGGTGCTCAATGCGCTGGGCGTGGGGGTGCAACTGCTGGACAAGGAAGTATGCTGCGGCATTGCCATGATTGCCAACGGCATGGCGCGGGAAGCGGCCAATCATGCCAGACACAATGTGGCAGTGCTGGGGAAGGCGGTTTCGAAGGGCCTGAAGGTGGTTACCACCTCCTCCACCTGCACGCTTACCATGCGTGAGGAGTACCCGGAACTGTTAAAGGTGGATAACGCCGCCGTCCGGGACGCGCTGCTCATGGCCACGCGCTTCATCTACGAGAAACTGGAGCAGGGCGCCACGCTCCAGTTCAGGGCAGACTATCACAAGAAGATTGCCTATCATACGCCCTGTCACCTGGAGAAACTGGGCTGGGGGGTGTTCTCTGAGCGCCTCATGCGCATGATTCCCGGCGTGGAGTTCATCCAGCTGCCGTCGGCCTGCTGCGGCATCTCGGGTACCTATGGCTTCAAGAAAGAGAATTATGAGGCTTCGCAGGCCATAGGGCAGCCGCTGTTTGACCAGATTAAGACCACGAATCCAGATGTGGTGGCCTGCGACTGCGAAACCTGCAAGTGGCAGATCGAAATGTCCACCGGCTACCCGGTCATGAACCCCATTTCCATTCTGGCCGAAGCCTTGGCATGACGTCCTGCGGCTCCCTCCTCCCCTAGAAAACAAGGAGATAGAGGGCGGCAGCAAGGGCGCCCCCTACCAGGGGACCGCAAACCGGAATCCAGCTGTAGGACCAGCCGCTGTCCCGCTTTCCGGCAATGGGCAGGAGTGCATGGGCCAGACGGGGGCTCAAGTCGCGGGCGGGATTCATGGCGTAGCCGGTTGTGCCGCCCAGGGACATTCCCAGGGACATAATGACACAGGTGACCGGGAAAGCGCCCAACGATCCGGTGGCGGCGGCAGCGCCCGCGAAACGGAAGGCATTGCCGGAGGTTCCCAAGGCCAGGATGGTAAATATCAGCAGCCAGGTAGCAATTACTTCGGACAGGAAATTACGCCAGGGATTCCGGATGGCAGGCATGGTACAAAAAGTACCCAGTATGGTATCCGGCTCCGACGCCGTAGCCTTGTAGTGATCCTTGTAGAACAGCCATACCAGCACGGCGCCCAGAAAACCGCCGGCCATCTGGGCTATCACGTAACCGGCCACAGAAGCCCAGGGAAACTGGCCGGCCAGGGCCAGCCCCAACGTCACGGCAGGGTTCAGATGGGCTCCGGAGACCGGACCGGCAATGAGCACGCCCATCATTACGGCAAAGCCCCAGCCCATGGCAATCACAATCCATCCTCCGCCCTGCGCTTTGGACTTGTTCAACGAACAGGCGGCGCACACACCGTCGCCCAGCAATACCAGCACCAGCGTGCCAATCAATTCAAATACATACGGGTTCATCGTAACTCTCCATATATTGCATCTTACTTACTGATCGTCCTGCGGATGGCATCGGCCCAGGCGGCTTTGGCCGGGGCCATATCCGTATCGGAGGGACAGAAGCACCGCTCTACCTGCCACTGGGCCTTGATTTCCGCCAGGGAATGCCAATAGCCCACGGCAAGGCCGGCCAGGTAGGCGGCGCCCATGGCCGTGGTTTCCGTAACCTTTGGTCGAACCACGCGGGTGCCCAGGACATCGGCCTGGAACTGCATCAGCAGGTTGTTGCGGGAAGCGCCACCGTCCACTTTGAGCTCCGCCAGAGGCACGCCGGCATCCTTTTCCATGGCATGTACAATGTCCATGGTCTGGAACGCGATTCCCTCCAGCGCGGCACGGGCAATATGGGCCGCTGTGGTGCCGCGGGTAATGCCGCAGATGACGCCATGCGCGTACTGGTCCCAGTACGGGGCCCCCATCCCGGTAAGGGCCGGCACAAAATAGACGCCGGCGTTGTCCGGAACCGATGCGGCCAGGGCCTCCACCTCTGCCGAGGAACGGATGACACCCAGGCCATCCCGCAGCCACTGCACCACGGAACCGCCCACAAAAATGGAGCCTTCCAGCGCATACGTGACTTCTGAACCTATCTTCCAAGCCACCGTGGTAAGCAGGTTATTCTTGGAAAGGATGGGCTTGGAGCCGGTATTCATGAGCAGGAAGCAACCGGTGCCGTAGGTATTTTTCACCGAACCGGGCTCCGTACACATTTGGCCGAACAGGGCCGCCTGCTGGTCTCCGGCAATGCCCGCGATGGGCACCTCATGCGCAAAGAGGGTGGTTTTAGTGTAGCCATACACCTCCGACGAGGACTTCACCTGCGGCATCATGGAACGCGGCACCCCCAGCAGGGACAGGAGTTCGTCGTCCCATTCCAGGGTGTTGATATTGAATAGCATGGTTCGGGAGGCGTTGGTAACGTCCGTCACATGGACTGCTCCGCGCGTGAGCTGCCAGACCAGCCAGCTGTCCACCGTGCCAAAGCGCAACTTTCCGGCCTCCGCCCTCTCCCGGGCACCCGGCACATGGTCCAGGATCCATTTGATCTTGGTCCCGGAGAAATACGCATCCACAATCAGTCCCGTCTTCTGCCGGATCCGGTTCACCAGTCCCTGCGCCTTCAGGGAATCGCAAAAGGCCGATGTCCGCCGGTCCTGCCAGACGATGGCGTTATAGACAGGGATCCCGGTTTCAGCATCCCAGACGACGGTGGTTTCCCGCTGGTTGGTAATGCCAATGCCGGCGATGTTTAAACCATTGATACCCAGTTTTGTAATGGCCTCTGCAATGACAGCGGCCTCACTGGACCAGATTTCCATGGGGTTGTGCTCTACCCAACCCGGCTGGGGAAAGTACTGCGTAAACTCCATCTGGGCCACCGAGCAGCAATTGCCGTCGTGATCAAAAACAATGGCGCGGGAAGAACTGGTTCCCTGATCCAGTGCTAAAATGTATTTGTCCATAAATTAAAGATTACCGTTATCTGTCATATTGTGTACTGTCTTGAGAAAATTCTCCACCCTACGGACGTATTCCTGCGGATACTTGGCGTAGGCATTGGCATGGACAGCGCCCGCCGCTACCCAAAATTCTTTGTAACCGTGCGTCTTGGCGTTGTAGTTTTTCCACAGATGCTCAAACGGGACAAAATGGTCCGCATCGCCATGGATAAAGAGCATGGGCTTTTCGCACCTGGCCAGCTGCCTGACGGAGGAAGCCTCCTTGAACCCCCAGCCGTAACGGCTGCGGGAAACCATGCTGGCGCTGTTCAGAATGGGGAATGGGGCCAGGTGGAAACGTTCCTTCAGGATAGAAGCAAACTGGTCCCAGGCCGACGAATAACCGCAGTCTTCCACAAAACACTTCACATAATCCGGCAACGGTTCACCGCTGGTCATCATGACTGTAGCCGCGCCCATGGAAACGCCATGCAGCACCATGAAGTTGTCCGGGAACAGCTGATGCGCCACATCAATCCACTTGATAAGGTCCAGGCGGTCCTTCCAGCCCATCTGTACTTCATCCCCCTCCGAATAGCCGTGGTACTGCAAATCCGGGAACAGCACATTGTAATTAAGCCGGTCACGGTACATGCGCACCAGGTACAGGAAAACCAAATGATTGTCCGTGTAACCGTGCACCACGATAGCCGTTCCCCGCGCTTCCTCCGGCCTGGCGGCCGGAACGTAGCAGGCGTGCAGTTTATAACCATCGTCACTGGTAATCCAGGTGTCCTTGAGGACACCCTGTACCTTGAGGCTGTCGTACCAGGCGGTGGATCCCGGCAGCAAAGAGTCCGCCTTATGACGGGTGCGGCCGATATCGTCCACGCCATGCGGGGTGGGTTTGAGGGCGTAGTTGGACATGTACCTGCCGGCCAGGCAACTGCTCAGCGAGACGGCTACCAGCACGATGGTGACAAGAACGACCGTTTTTTTCATACTTTAGAAAATCCAGTTAAGGGCCACATTGATACCCAGTCCATGGCCGTCGTTATTTTTCCAGGCAAGTTTTTGTCCGTCATAAAAGGCCTTGCCCACCTCAAAGTTCACATTGAAGTTCTGGTTCATGATAATATGCAGGCCCACACCGGCCGCCAGGTGCAGACGCTGCTTCTCACCGGGATTGTAGAAGTCTCCCACATAATAGTCCGAAACCTTGGCTTGCTTGAGATCATATACGGAAGCCACCATGGTCCGGTCATTGACAAAGGATTCAAAACGGGCGCCCGGTGCCTTGTAGGGCTGCACGATCATTCCCATGTCAAAGAAGGGATTGGCAGCCAGGGCGAAGTTCTGATTGAACAAGTGGAAGCGGAAGAAGGTCCAGCGGAGTTCCAGGTTGGCCCAGGCATAGCCATTGCCCATAAGCCGGTTAATGACCGTACCGCGCAGGGTGTTTATGGATCCCAGGCCTTCCGTAATAATTTGCTTGGGATTGATGGTCTGGATGTTCTGGAGCAGATAATAAGGAGCATTGCCGGCAATGACTCCCTGGTAGGCCAGGTGCCCGCCCAGCACCAACTGCTCCGGTACCAGCGTGAAGAACTGTTTGAAATGGGCGATAAACATCAGGTAGTCGTTACGATACCCGTCGCGATTTCCGTTAAGGATGTCCGGAGAACCTACAAAATACAGTTCCAGATTGGTTCCCCGGCTGGGATTGTTTTCATGATTGCGGGTATCATATACCACGCCGGCCTTCAGTTCCAAATGATGCCCGCCCCTGGCTTCATGGGCGTTGATAAGGCCGTGCTTCACATATAAATCATACAGGGAGACATCGCTGGCGGGCGTTTTGGCTTTTTTATCAAAGCCCCTCAGCCCTTTGTTTTCCGCGTGACCGGCCCATACACCCCAATAAGTGAGACCGCCCACCCATCCCCAGTGGCTGTTTCCAAACTTTCCCTGCGCGCTGGCCATGGCACGTAAGATGTCCCGTCGCATGAGGTAAAATCCCTGTCCCTCAGGCACATAGCCAAAGTCCTTGGCGCCCGAAGCCGTAATCCGGTCCAGCGGCTGGACATAGCGGGAGGCAGCGCCGTTGAAACCATAGAAATTGGAAGTTTTGTTACCCAGGTAAGACACAGAGGCGCTCAAGCGGACGCCGGGAACCAGGTATTTGCCGTCAAAATAGGCATGGTACACCGAGTTCCCTTTGGAGTACCAGGAGGCTTCCACATTCAGTTTCCAAATGTATTCCGGGTATTTGGAGCCGTCCCCATACCAGAAGATATCGGATAAGACGCCGTAGTGCCATCCCCTGTCCGACGTATAGCCAACGGCCGGCAACGGGCCCACGTTGATTCCTTTTTTGACTATCTCTTCCTTTTTCTCCTGCGCAGGGAGGGCAAGGCAGGAAAAGAGAAGTACAATGCCCAAAATTTTTCTCATGAAAAAAAGTTTTGTTACAGTTTAGTATACAAATATAGGTAAATTATTCCGATTTTCATTATATTTGCAACTTGTATGACAGATGAGAAAATGGAACAAAGAGAACTGGAAATATGGTGGTCTTCGCTCCCTATCAGTGAGAAAGAGCGCATTGCCCGCAAGGGGCTCATGAAAGAATCCAAGGACGGTACTATGGATGAGACCATGGTATTTTATCCCGGCTGCACCGTATGGTGGAACCAATTGCCGCACGACAGTCAGGTAAAAATATACAAACACTGTGTAGCCCGGCACGGCGACGAAGTAAAAGCATGGAACGAAGGCCATCCTTATGGAGATTAACCGTTCTTCCCTGTTTTCCGGGCTGCTCATCGGTCTGGGCGCGTGTGGCTTTCTGGCACTGGGCGGTCTGCCCGGCGCTGTCATTTTTTCCTTCGGCCTTATTGGCGTAGTGCTTTCCGGTGCGCACCTGTACACCGGTCGCGCGGGCGTCATGCCCCTGAAAGAGACGCCTGTACTCTTGCGCATCTGGCTGTTCAACGTACTGGGGTGCGTCCTGCTGGGGCTCATGGTATGGTCGCTGGGGGGCGAATCCGCAGAGCGTGCGCAAACGGTTGTAGCCGGGCGCCTTGCCCAGGGTCCCTGGCGCAGTTT
>CAMZCW010000089.1 GCA_947305045.1 uncultured Bacteroidales bacterium
CCGTAGCGGCCACGGAGGTCACGGTGGGAAGCTCGTCCCACTGGTTACGGAACTTGAGATTCACATCCAGCCGGGCCATGGCATGGGTAAAGGTGAGGGCCACGGGCGCGGCATTTTCCTGGAAGGGAATGCCATTGAGCTCGGTGGCAATCATGAGGTCGGCGCCCAGGGTGTAGGCATCGGCCGTAAAGTTGGTAATGCTCCTAGCCGGATACACGCCCAGGAAGTAGTGGTTTTCCTTGACGGGGCTCCAGAGCATCTGGGTGGCGGGGGTCCAGGCGGTGCCGTTGAAGGTATTCACAACGCCGTTCACCACTTTCTTGGCGGGGATTTCCGTTGCCGATCCCATCCAGGCGTACAGGGAGATCTGGTCGCCGGCGGCAAAGCTGGCGGCGTCGCCGTTGTAGGTCACCTTGGTGGGCGTGCCGATGGCCGCCTCGATGGTGATGGCACTGCGAGCCGCAGGCTCTGTGCCGCCCTTCTCCTTGGCGCATCCGGCGAGGAGAGTCCCTGCTGCCAGCAGGGTTCCTGCAAGGGTATATATTGACTTACTTTTCATCATATTCAATGGACTTTATGACAATTATCATTGAAGGCTTAAATTTCTCGACGCTGCTTTGTAGTTGGTCGTTTCTGCACAATTATAGCTAATAATTGTGTAAGTCGATGGCCCGACAGCACTCATAGTGATAGAGTAGGATGGAGGCGTAGTGTTGTTTGATGTAATACTCAAACTCTTCTTTCCATTAGATGAAACAGAACCCGTAAGTTCCCCACTGGCATAAACCGTGTCGTCATAACCGCCAAAAGCATTCGGCGTCCATGTGGTATTCGTCGGTTCTATCCATCCGTTTGCTTTGGCAATGGTAACCTGAATAGAGCCCTCAGCGGAATCCGCATAGTTCGAGTTGCTGCCGGCAGCCTTGTAATAAACGGTATATGTACCGGCATTGGTTGCAGAAGGAAGGCTTTCACTCCAACTTCCATTACCTACTTTATACCTCATGGTACCGCCACTGGCAGAGCCTGCATTGACGAGGACCTGCGAAGAGCCATTATAATTGCTCCTGCTACCGTTGAAGGTAAGACTCTTTGCCGTGGGGGCAGAGACTATGGAACACGGCACCTTGTTGATGGTGAAGTTCTTTGTACCACTCACTTGGTAGTTACCGCCCGTCTTATCCGAGATGGTAACCGTTGCAGTACCGGCATTGGTATTATTGCTGTAGCTTACCGTATATTCGCCTGAGGGAATGGTAGTGCTTCCGTCTTTTACGCTGGTAACAGCAGGCGTCTTGGCCGAACCGTTATAGGTATATTCGTTGGTAGCCAGGGTGATGGTAGGATTGGTCACGGTTTTAGCCGCGATGGTGACCTTCAGTGCTGCAGAGGTGACGCCGCCACCCTGTACGCGACAATAGACATTGTAGTTACCGGCGTTGGTACCCGTGGGAACGGAGGTGCTCCAGGAAGTGCCGTTGTCGGTGCTGTATTCCAGCACGACGCCTTCCTTGTGGGCCGTTCCCGCATTAATCAGCGTTTGGGCCGAGCCATTGTAAGTGAGGTTGGTTGCAAGGGCCGTGGGTGTGGTAAAGACCGCATCCGGGCCACTTTCACCCTGGGTGTACACCGTAGCGCCCCAAGGGAGGTTGTCGCCCATTATCCACAGCTTCGGGTCGGGCGTAACCACGCTGAAACCGGCGCCGTCAATGCCGCTCACCCAGTCTAAGAAGCAGTTAGTTGCGTCGAAGCCGGCAGTAGCGTTCACCACCACCTGGCCAAGGCCGGTGCAACCCTTGAACAGGCCCTTGTAGCAACCGTTGATGAGGGTTGTAGCCGGCAGGATGAGTCCTTCCTCGGCGCTGTTCTTCAGGTGCGTCTGGCCGCTGAACAGATACGCAAAGGTGTTGTTCCCGGGAAGCGTGGTAGCTGTGGCAAAGTCCGGGCCCAGGAGGCTCATGATGTTGCCATAGACCTCGCAGTCCTTGTTCAGGGCAATGCGGCTGGAAGCGCTCTCCGTACCGGAGCCAAAGGCATTGTTGGTGCCGTCGCCGATAAACCAGACCCGCTGGCCGGCCGCGAGGGAGACAGTGTTGTTCATAAGATTGATGATGCCCGAGCGGCCGTCGGAGGTAATCCAGGTGACCTTGCCGCTGGAGCGGTCGGTGAATGTCACCGTGGTACCGTTTTCCTTGGCCTTGATGGTGAGCGGACGCGTGGCATCGACCAGTAAGCCGGAAGCGGCTCCCATGTCGGGGTTCACTTCGCCCTCGTCCCAGGCCGACACGGTATTGCCTTCCAGGGCAATCTTGTCCTTACCCACTATCAGGGTCAGGGTGGTTATCTTGCCGGCTTCCAGGGAAATGTCCTCGCTATGCGTGTAGGACAGGGTTTGTCCGGCGATGGCAAAGTCAAACGTATTTACCCCCTGCGGGATGCACAGGGCGGTATAAGTGGCGTCGAACCCGGTTGCAGGCGTAGTAGCGGCCGACAGGATTTGCGCCGCAACCTCGCCGGGGGTGATGGTTTTGGTGAGGTAGTCGATGGTACCCGCCGTTGCTGCGGTAGTTGAGACCACAGCCTCCGGCACGCCGCCCCACTGGTTGCGGTATTTTACATTCACTTTGAGCCAGGCCATCACGTGGCTGAACTCCAGCGCCACCGGCGGGGCCGTTACCGTCTGGGGCGCTACGATGCCGTCACCCAGGACGGTGGCTACCAGGAGGTCCTCCGAAGAGGAGACGAGATCGGCCGTGAAGCTCTTCACCGTACGGGCCGGGGAGATGCCCAGGAAGTAGTGGGCGTCGCTGACGTTTTTCCAGAGCATGGGACTCGCGGGCGTCCATTTGGTGCCGTCATAGGTATTGACAACGCCGGCCACCACCTTCTTCTCGGGGACCGCAGCATTACTGCCGGTCCAGGCGTAGAGGGTGAGCTGGTCGTCTGCCACGAAGGAAGTCTGCAGGCCGTCCGTGACAGCCTTGGTGAGCCCGCTTACGCTGGCTTCCACGCTTATGGCCGCCTGCGGCAGGACTGCTTCCTTCTGGCCACTTTCCTTTGCACAGGAAGCTGCCAGCAGCACCGCAAGCGCCATAAGGCTTGTTGCTATTCTTGCTTTCATAAGCTTTCCTGTTAAAGGTTAGTTTTCAGGAATCTGGGCTTCGCCGTTGTTGATAACCGCGCCGGCGGCCCAGTCGGTGATGGTGATGCCGCCCGCTTTCTCGTCCAGGGTAATCTGGTCACGGCCCACGATGAGGTTCACCGTGGTGTACTTGCCGCTCACCAGCGGAATGTCCGCGCTGTGCGTAAAGACATAGGTACCGTTGCCGCCCAGCCATTCATCGTTGCCCTTGAGGGCGATGACAATGCTGCGGAAGCCTTCCTGGGGGACCACGAGGCTGGTCCAGGAAGCGTTGGCAAGCTTGTTCATGGCAACCTTGACATTCTTGCCGGTGGCGGTGACGGCCTTGCTGATATAGTCAATGGTCGCGTTATTTTTGGACATGGCAAACACGGAATCCACCTTGGCCTCTACGTTGGTTTCGGCAGGAAGGTCCGCCTGCGGGGTCCACTGGTTGCGGAAGCTCAGGTTCACGTTGAGCTTGGCCATGGCGTGGTCAAACGTCAGTGCGACGGGATTGCTGGTGGCCAAGAGGCCCTCCAGGCTGGTGGCGATGAGCAGGTCGCTCTGCTGGAACTTGTCCGCAGCCGGGTCCAGGGTATAGGGATCGGCCGTGAAGCTGGTCACGGTACGGGCCGGAGAAACGGCCATGAAGTAGTGCGGGGTGGTCATGTCGTCCCAGAGCATCTGGGTGGCCGGTTTCCACAGGCCGCTTTCACCGTCCAGGGTGTTCACCACGTTGTTGACGACCAGCGTGGCGGGGATGGCCGTGTTTTCGCCCGTCCAGGCAAAGAGGGCCAGGTTGTCGCCGGCCGCAAAAGCCGACTTGTCGCCGCTATAGCTCACCTTGGTCATGTCGCCGATGGACGCCTTCACCGTGATGGTACGGCTGTCGGGGGCGCTGGTTCCCTTGTTGCAGCCTGCCAGTACAAGGGTGGCTGCGATGGTAACGAAGAAGGTAATATACTTTTTCATGGTGCTTCCGTTTTTAGTTCTGTTGGGGTTTGAATACTTCGCCGTTAAAGGCATCGCCCTGGGATACCCAGTCGGTGATGACAATGCCGTCCTTGTCCAGGGTAATCTGGTCGCGGCCGATGATGAGGTTCACCGTGGTCACCTTGCCGCTTTCCAGCTTGATGTCCTCCGGGGCATTGAACACATAGGTGCCGTTGCCGCCCAGCCACTCGTCGTTGCCCTTCAGCAGGATGGTGATGGTGCGAAAACCGGCCTGGGGCACCATCAGCGTGGTCCAGGAGGCGTTCTTCACCTTGTTCAAGGCCACCTGGGTGCCTTCACCGGTAGCGGTGACCGCCTTGTGGATGTAGTCGATGGTGGCGTGGTCCTTGGCCGTAGCCTTCACTAAGTCAATCTGGGCTTCGGTGATCTCCGTCTGGGAGGGCGGATTGCCTTCCGTCCACTGGTTGTGGAACTTGAGGTTCACGTTGAGGGTGGCCATGGCGTGGTCGAAGGTGAGCTGCACCGGATTGTCATTGGCCTTGAGGCCGGCGTCGTTCACGGCAATGAGAAGGTCACTGTCCTCGTACTTCTCCACGGAAGGATCCAGGGTGTAGGGATCGGCCGTGAAGGAAGCCACCTCGCGGGCCGGAGAAACGGCCATGAAGTAATGCGGGGTGAACATGTCGTACCACAGCATCTGCTTGACGGGGGCCCACAGGCCGTCGGTGCCCAGGATATTGATGACGTTGTTCACGACCAGTTCACCGGGGATGGCGGTCTTTTCGCCAATCCAGGCAAAGAGGGAGAGGTTGTCCGCGGCCTCGAAGACGGCTTTGTTGCCGTCATAGGCCACTTTGGTCTCGCGGATGCCGGCATTCACAGTAATGAGGCCGGAGGCTTCCTTGTTGTTTCCCGCTTTGTTGCAGGCCGCTGCGCATACAAGCGCAAGGGAAATGAGTACAATCTTTTTCATATCCTTGTTTTTTACTTATTATTCCGTTTCGGGGTTCAGGACTTCGCCGTTATAGGTCCAGGTCTCTACCCAGTCGTTGATGCTGGCACCTGCGGTGATGAGCATGAAGGGAGTGAGCTTGGTGTAGTCCATTTCCAGGACGTATTTCTTGCCATTCTCCATCAGGGGCGCCTGGCCCACGTAGTCCAGGTCCAGGCCCTTGTTGGTCTTGATATGGAACAGCAGGATGGTCCCCATCAGGCCCCTGGCCGTGGGGAACACCTTGAACTCATCGATGCCGGTGAGTGCATTGGTGGCAGTGAGCGTGCCCAGGGTGATGTCGTCGCTGGTGGCCGTGCTGGGCTCTCCCCAGTGGCCGGCCGTACGCTCGGTGGTGAGCGTGACGTAGCTGGAGGCGTTGCGCATGCTCACGTCAACGGTGGTCCCTTCCGGAACGTTGGTGAGCTTGAGGGTAAACAGGGCCAGCAGGCGGTCCAGGTCCAGGTGCACCGTGGCCATCTTGTTATTCTCCACCTTCACATGGGCGATGCCGTTCCAGGCCTGCTTGGGGTTGGAGGAGGCATTGGTGAGCCGGGTGTAGGTGGCCGGAAGCGTATGGCTGGCCTTGGTGGGAACGGTCTCGCCCAGCTCAAAGCCGTTGGCCTTGTCCATGTTGGCCGCCACCAGGACGTCGTACTCCCCGACCGGGAGCGGAATCATCCATTCGCTGGCTTCCGAGGGCGTGTTGAACTCGTGGACTTCCTTGACGCCGTTGGTGCCGGTTACCGTATACTTCAGGTGGGTGATATCGCTTTTAACATCGGCAATATCCTCCCATTCCAGGTCATTGCCCAGGTAGCCCAGGCCGTCGGGGGCGGAATACTTGTCCGTCTTCTCGTCCTGCGGCATGTCCTCCGGAAAGTGGGTCTTGTGCTGGCAGGCGCCCAGGGTGAGCGCCGCCGCAGCCATCAATAATATGTAGGTCTTTTTCATACTGCGATTACTTTTCTACAACGACAATTTCCACGCGGCGGGCATCCTTGTTCAGTTTGGCGTCGTGATCCACACCCTTGCCCACGATGGGGACGATACGCTCACCGTCTATGCCCTGCTCTACCAGGTAGGCCTTCACCTTTTCCACGCGATTCTCACTCAGGCGCAGATTGTAGGTCTCTTCACCCGTCTTGGAAGCATAGCCGTACAGGGCAATCGCCGTATTGGGGTACTGCTTCAGGATACGGGCGACCTCGTCCAGTTTGGCGGTCTCCTCGCCCAGTTTGGTGCTGTTGTCGGCAAAATAGACCGACTCGAACGTGCCGTGATAGTACTTGGCGGCCTCGGCTGCGGCAGCGGCTTCCGCGGCTTCGCGCGCAGCCTTTTCCTGCGCAGCCTTGGCGGCGGCTTCCTGGGCGGCCTTCTCCTGGGCAGCCTTCTCGGCAGCCTCACGGGCGGCCTTCTCCTTGGCAGCCTGCTCCGCGGCTAAACGGGCGGCTTCCGCAGCGGCGGCAGCTTCAGCGGCGGCCACGGCGGCCGCTTCCTTCTTCTTGTCCTTCCCGAAGGAGAAGGTGAGCTTGAGGCCGGCATCCCAGATGAGGTTGGTCTTGTGCGCCTTGTTGGGAATCATGTCAAAGCGCTTGCCGGTGAGGGCGGTGATGCCGCCGTAAATGCCCAGCTTCACCCAATCGTTGAAGGCGTAGGCGAAACCCAGCTGGCCGCCCAAGCCCAGGTGCCAGTTGGCAGCCTGCACCTCCTCATGATAGCCCTGGCCATGGGAAAGGTTGCCCTGCCAGCGGGACTTGGTGTTCACCGCAGAGATTTGCGGGGACAGGTCCAGGAACCAGTGGTTGTTGCTCTTGATGAACGACAGCAGGTTGAAGTTGGCCTGGAGCGCAATCTTGAACCAGCGGGTGGGAACCGTGAGGTCCTCAAAGTACCAGCCGTCCTTGTCCAGGACCTGCGTGGCTTTCCACTGGCCGTCCGTAGCCAGCCAGTAAGGGCAGCAGGTCAGGTTGTACTGCTTTTGCTGGCCATACTGGAAGCCCGCTTCCAATGAGATGAGACGGCTGAACTTGTACCCGCCGAAAAGCCCGCCCTGCAGGCCCCAGCTGCGCACGCCGTTCTCTGTGATGCTGGAGAAGGTGGCCTGCCCGAAGGACATGCCGCCGCCCAGCCCCACGTACCAGGGATTCTCCTGGCCGCGGGCGCCCCATGTAAGCCCCAAAAGGGCTACAAGGGAAAGGAAGAGTTTGCGTTTTGACATATGGTTGTGATTAAAGATTAAGCATTGATACATCGCGAATTATACAAATGTATAAAAAAACAACCTGCCCAGGCAAGTTGCCCAGGCAGATTTTTACGCAGAATGTCTTTGGGGGTGTAATTTTTTACGCAGGATTACTTTTTTTAAACCATTCGCGGGGTGAAAGGCCCTCCTCGCGGGTGAAGACGTTGGAGAAAACCGTGCGGGAGGAGAAGCCGCAGCGCGCGGCAAGTTCGTCCATTTTCAGATCCGGCTGCTCCAGTTTCAGGCGCTTGGCCTCCGCCACGCGATATCGGCTCACAAACTGGTAAAAAGAGCAACCGTATTCCGTCTTGATAAACTGGGAAAGGTAGGTGCGGTTCATGGGCAGGACGGTCCTCAAATCCGCCAGCTGGAAAGCCGGATTGACATAAGGCTTTTCCTGCTCCATCCAGCGGTCCAGTTTCTGCCGAAGTTCACTGTTCTCCGGCGAGGGAGCGGGTTCCGTCACAGTCTCCAGCTCCGGTTCCTCTGCCTTTTCCCGCCTGCGCACCATCTCCCACGGGTCCTTGCGGTAAAGGATTTGCTCTGTACTATAGGCAAACATGACAATGGTGAACCACAACTGGGTGAAGCCGCGGCTGGGGTGATGGGCCACACAAATGTATATGTAATTGGCGCCCACCAGGACAACCATCCACAAATAGTGGACAAGCCACCGGACGTCAATGTCTTCCAGCGTGGAGAAATTTTCCTCGCACCAGGTTTTGTAGGCCCTGACATGGGAGATTAGGAAGCCTATAAGGACAAAGGGATAGAGTGAGATGAAAAAGCGCAGGTTGAACGGGATAATGTAGTCCAGGGCCACCAGCGCGAACATGGGCAACAAATGCCACATGGCATGCCTGAAGGACAGCCATCCGGGCCTGAGCGCCTCTGTGGGGTACAGCAGCAGCACCCAGCCCAACAGGTTTCCTAGAAGAAGTTCATACGTGTTAAGATTTTGCGCCCCAATATCCATCACCTGCGAGGGGGCCAGTGCCCAGCCCAGGATGTAGAAGGTATCTACAATTCCCCACACCAAAAGGGCCCCGCCCCATGCCTTGCGCATGCGCATTCCATCCGCGTGTTTAAACACCAGGAACGCGCCAAAAAGGGCGACGGCAACGGTACACGCAAACAGGAGCGGCGAAAGAATCTTGTCGAAGACATCGGCAGGAATGTAGTGCGAAAGCCACAAACTAAGCAGCACGCAGGCCGTGCAGATATAGATAAACCCATGTTTCACAGAACAAAATTAAAGATTTATCTGCGAAAAGAAAAGGGTGCGGCCCAAAAATTTACCGGATCTCGTTGGCGTTGTAAATGTAGGTATAGTCCGGATTCCGGCTAAAAAGCCAGCTGTTTGCGGCTACGGTGGTATACGTATTCCAGCCCACAATGTTCTCCGGACGGGCCGAGGCCTGTACCGGCAGGACAAAGTGCCCCTCCTCCCGGAAGACGCTGAAGGGCCGGGAGGCATAGCTGCCGTCGGAGCGGACACCGCCGCTGAGCTCGATATAGGGCAGCGCGCGTCCCGGGGCGTAAACCACATCCTCCA
>CAMZCW010000090.1 GCA_947305045.1 uncultured Bacteroidales bacterium
ACATTCCGCTGGCGCACCAGCTGGGCCTGTACAACATGAAGCGGGAGATGGAAGACATTTATCTCAACTATGCCCAGCCGGAGCAGTACAGGCTCATTACCAATAAGTTAAAGGCAGGGGAAAAGGACCGCGAAAAGCTCATGGCGGAGTTTATCGAACCGCTTAAGCGCAAGCTCTCCGAGGCCGGCATTCAGTACAAACTGAAAATCCGTACCAAGGCCGCCTACTCCATTTGGCAAAAGATGATGAAGCAAAAAGTGCCATTTGAGGGTGTGTACGATGTCTTTGCCATCCGCTTCATCATCGACTGCAATCCGGAAGACCACAAGTTGGAGAAAGACCTCTGCTGGCAGGTGTACTCTTTTGTGACGGAGGAATACGAGCCGGATACCAAGCGCCTGAGGGACTGGGTGACCAATCCCAAGCCCAACGGCTATGAGAGCCTCCATATCACGGTCAAGAACCGCGACGGAGCCTATGTAGAAGTGCAAATCCGCACCAAGCGCATGGACGATGTGGCGGAAAACGGCTTTGCCAGCCACTGGTCCTACAAAGGCATCAAACGGGAAGAAAGCCTGGATACCTGGCTAAAGAGCGTCCGCTATGCCCTGGAGCATCCCGGCTCGGATAATCCCGAGGACCTTCCGCAGCCGCCGGATCAGGAAATCTTTGTATTTACCCCCACCGGTGAACTCCGCATCCTGAGCGCCGGCGCTACGGTACTGGATTTCGCCTTTGGCATCCATACCAATATTGGCGCGCACTGCGTGGGCGCGCGGGTGAACGGCAAGGCCGTGAGCATCCGTGAAAAGCTGCACACCGGAGACGTGGTGGAAATCCAGACCAGCAAAAACCAGCATCCGTCTCAGGACTGGATCAACTGGGTGGTTACCTCCAAGGCCCGCAGCAAAGTGAAGCAGGCTCTGGCTGCGCAGGAACTCTCCCGCGCCGCCGACGGCAAGGAAATCCTGGAGCGCCGCCTGAAGAACTGGAAGCTGGAGCTCCCGGACGAGATGCTCACGGAACTGCGTAAAAAACTGAACTATCCCACGCTCACGGGCTTCTACGCCGCTATCGGCAATGAAACGCTGGACGTGAACCAGGTCAAGGACTATATCCTGGGCGAGGAAGCACGCCATGCGGCATCCGTAGAAGCGGCCGAGGCCGTCATGGCCCAGGCCAAACAGCGCCGCGCCAGTGAGGCCAAGGACGACATCCTGGTGCTCAACGCCAAAAACGTCAAGGGCCTGGATTACAAGATGTCCAAGTGCTGCAATCCGGTTTTCGGGGACGATGTTTTTGGCTTTGTCACCCGCACGGACGGCATCAAGATTCATCGCATCACCTGCCCCAACGCCGCCCGTCTGCTGGAGTTGTACCCGTATCGCATCCAAAAGGTGAAATGGGCGGAGACCCCGTCCAGCGGCACTTTCCAGGTGGGACTCAAACTGGTGGCCGATGATGAGAGCGCCAGCGGCCGCATCCTGGAAACGGTGGGCCAGTTCAAGGCCAGCATCCGCAGCTTCACCGTCACGGACAACCCCCGCAACGGTACCTGGGAAATCAACATGAAACTCTCCGTCCCCTCCAATCTGGAACTGGACAAAGTTCTCTCCCAGCTCCGTACTGTAAAGCATGTGGTAAAAGTGGTGCGGCAATAACTAGTCCTTCCACACCTTCAGGTACTGCTGGAGGGCCCACATTTCGTCGCGATAACGGGCGGCTGCGGTGAAATCCAGTTCTGCGGCTGCTTTTTGCATCTTGCGCTTGGCTTCCCCGGCGGCCTTTTCCACCTGCTCGCGGGACATGGAACGGATCACCGGGTCCTGCAGCACTGCTGCCAGGTCGGCCGCAATGTAGCCGTCCACATAGGCCGATGTTCCTTCGCGTTTGGCGTCGTGCCCCAGGCCCACGCTTACATCACCCTTGCCCAGTTCGGAGGCGCTGGGGACGTATTCGGGGTTGGAAACGGAATCGCGGGCGCTCACATGCCCGGTGACGCTGTTCTGGAGTACCGGATTCAGGAAACCGCTCATGTGGGTGGTATCGTCACCGGATTTCACCAGTTCGCTCATCAGAATGTTGGCACGTACCTGCACCTGTTTGGGCGTAATGCCGTGCAACTTGTTGTATTCCTGCTGTTTGGCGCGGCGGCGGGCGGTTTCGCGGATGGTCTCGTCCATGCTGTCCGTGATGGTATCGGCATACATGATGACCAGGCCGTTGATGTTGCGGGCTGCACGGCCGGCGGTCTGGGTGAGGGCGCGTCCGCTGCGCAGGAAGCCTTCTTTGTCGGCATCCAGGATGGCGACGAGCGACACCGTGGGGATATCCAGGCCTTCGCGCAGGAGGTTTACGCCAATGAGCACGTCAAAGAGTCCGTTCTTGAAGTCTTCAATGATTTCCACGCGTTCCGCCGTGTCCACGTCCGAGTGGATGTAGCGGCAGCGGATGCCGGTTTTGGTGAAGTAGCTGTCCAACTCCTCCGCCATGCGCTTGGTGAGGGTGGTCACCAGCACGCGCTCGTCCTTGGCGGCCCGCTGCTGAATCTCTTCCATCAGGTCGTCCACCTGGTTTTTGGTGGGCCGAACCTCAATGGGCGGGTCCAGGAGGCCGGTGGGGCGCACAATCTGCTCTACCACCAGGCCTTCGGACTTGGCCAGCTCGTAGTCGGCCGGAGTAGCGCTCACGTACACGGTCTGGCCGGTCACGGCTTCAAATTCGTCAAAGGTGAGCGGGCGGTTGTCGCTGGCGGCAGGAAGGCGGAAGCCGTATTCCACCAGCGTTTCCTTGCGGGAATGGTCCCCGCCGTACATGGCGCGGATCTGCGGGAGCGTGACGTGGCTCTCGTCAATGAACACCAGGAAATCGTCCGGGAAATAATCTATTAAGGTAAAGGGGCGCTGTCCGGGCTTGCGGCCGTCGAAGTAGCGGGAGTAGTTTTCCACGCCGGGGCAATAGCCCATCTCCTTGATCATCTCTATGTCGTACTCTACACGCTGCTTCAAACGCTTGGCTTCCAGGAACTTGCCCACGGATTCAAAGTATTCCACCTGCTTTACCAGGTCCTCCTGAATCTGGCTCACGGCTTTGGCGCCTTTCTCTTTGGACGTAACGAAGTTCTTGGCCGGGTACAGGTCAATCTTGTCCATCTCCTCAAAGACGGCCCCGTTCACCGGGTCGATGAGCGCTATCCGGTCCACCTCATCTCCGAAGAACTCGATGCGGGCGGCATAGTCGGCGCCGCCTAAATATATATCTATGGTATCCCCGCGCACGCGAAAGGAGCCGCGCTTGAAATCGGTCTCGGTCCTGTAGTACAGCGCATCCACTATTCTGTATAAGAGGCGTGTCATGGACATTTGCTCGCCTTTGCGCACCGTTACCGTCTGGTCATGAAAGTCGTCGGGATTGCCGATGCCGTACAGGCAACTCACGGACGATATCACAATGACGTCCCGCCGTCCGCTCATAAGAGCCGATGCCGCGCTGACCCGGAGCTCGTCAATTTTGTCGTTGATGCTCAGGTCTTTTTCTATATAGGTATCAGTGACGGGAATATAGGCCTCCGGCTGATAGTAGTCGTAATAGGAAACGAAGTATTCTACCGCATTTTCCGGAAAAAAGGCTTTGAATTCACCGTACAACTGGGCAGCCAGCGTCTTGTTGTGGCTCAGGATGAGTGCCGGACGCTGGAGCCGCTGAATCACGTTGGCCATGGTGAACGTCTTGCCGGAACCGGTTACGCCCAGCAGGGTAACGTCCTGCACGCCCTGTTTTAAAGCGTTGCACAACTGGTCGATAGCCCCCGGCTGATCGCCGGACGGCTGGTAGTCTGAATGCAGCTTGAAATCCATATGAAAACTTGTCCTGCAAAGATAATCGGTTTCTATAAAAATTAAAAAAGTTGTGCAAAATTTTGCTGACAAGAAAAAAATACCTAAATTTGCACCGACAGTCCCTTAAGGGGGTGTAACATAGAAGATAATTAATTTCTAATATTGTATTATGAAAGGTATCAAAATCTTTGGAGTTCTTGCTATTGCAAGCCTCCTGTTCTCTGCAAATGCTTTTGCGCAGGAGAACAACAACCGTGATGAGAACGGTAAGGTTGTCCGTGGTCCCTATGAGACCAACCGTGCCTTCGACAACACCTGGATTGGTATTGGCGCCGGTATCAACTCTACAATCCCTAACATCAAGACTCCCAAAAACTGGGGCAATATTGGTCTTGGTGTAGATCTTAACTTCGGTAAGTGGTGGACCCCCGTTATCGGTATGCGTCTGGGTTATCATGGCCTCTGGAACAGCTCCAAAGTGAACGTCCAGGCTACGAACATCGTAGCTCCCAACAACAAGTTCGGTTTCCACTATTTCCATGCAGACATTCTTTGGAATGTTTCCCATTCTTTCGCCGGTTACAATGAGCTCCGCTTCTGGAACTTCGCTCCGTATATGACCATGGGTGTGCTGAACGTCACCAGCAATCTCAATCCTTTTGGAAAGGGTAACGTTGAGTATGCTGCCGGTCCTGGTTTGCTGAACTTCCTTCGTCTGGGCAAGCGCGTTAACCTCACCATCGACCTTAAGCTCCTGATTGCCAAGGGTGATGCTTACTGCCCTGGTCAGGGTTATTTCTTCTTCTTCCCTTCCGCAACTGCCGGTTTGGCCTTCAACCTGGGTAAGACCAACTTCGACCGTCACAGCTCCATCACCCCTGTCGTTATCCCTGTTCCTTTCACCACCGAGCAGTATAACGCCCTCAAGGACAAGGTGGATGCTCTTGAGAAAGAGAATGCAGAACTCAAAGATAAAGTGGCTGCCCTCGAGAACGAGCTTGCTCCTTATCGCAACCTCCAGAACGGCCAGACCTATCTGTATGAGAACGGTACCTTCACCGCTATCGACGTGAAGCCCAATGCTCCTATAACCCTCTACTTCGACTGTGGCTCCGCTAAGCTCAGCGCCCGTGAAAAGGCTCACCTCGAGTACTTCGCCCAGAACGTCGTCAACGGTGACACCAAGCTCTCCGTCAACGGCTACGCCGACAAGCAGACCGGTTCCGCCAAGCGCAATCAGCAGCTCTCCGAGCAGCGTGCAAAGGCCGTTGTGGATCTCCTCAAGGCCGCCGGTGCCAACGAGTCCAACATCGAGTGCGCCGCCCACGGTGCTGACATCCAGCTCTTCGACGGTGCCGCCAAGAACCGCGTTGTTACGGTTGAGGTTAAGTAAGTTTCGCTTACACACCAAATCTAGAGACATTCCTTCCGGGATGTCTCTTTTTTTATTACCTTTGCAGCGTTAAACGGACAAGTTATGAGACGCAAACCCATCATCGGCCTAATCTATGACTTCGATGGCACCCTTTCTCCCGGTAACATGCAGGAGTTCGGTTTTATCCAGGCCATCGGTCAAACGCCGGAAGAGTTCTGGTCCAAGAGCGACGGCATTGCTATCGGCCAGGATGCCTCCAATATCCTGTCCTATATGAAACTGATGCACGATGAAGCCAGGAGGAATCATATCAAGCTTACGCGCAGCGGTTTCCACCGTTTCGGGGCGGATATCAAGCTGTATGACGGCGTGCGGGAATGGTTCAACAACGTGAACGAATACGGGAAGCAGCACGGGGTCATCATCGAGCATTATATCAACTCCTCCGGCCTGACGGAAATCATCGAAGGTTCTCCCATTGCCAAGTATTTCAAACACATATTTGCAGGAAGTTATATCTACGATGAGAAAGGGGAGGCGGAGTGGCCCGGCATCGCCGTGGACTACACGGCCAAGACGCAGTACCTGTTCAAAATCCAGAAGGGCATTTTTTCTTCGCGTGACGCCCAGCATGTGAACGAATCCATGGCCGATGACGCCAAACGTCTGCCCTTTGCCAACATGATATATTTTGGCGATGGAGACACCGACGTACCTTCCATGAAGCTGGTGAACATGTTCGGGGGCAATGCCATTGCGGTGTTCGATCCCAGCCGCCCGTCCAAGAGAGCTACCGCGCAGAAGTTGCTCCGGCAGGGGCGCGTGAATTTTATTACGCCTGCCAGCTATACCAAGGATTCCCGAACCTTCCGCCTGGTCTGTGCCATTATAGATAAAATCAAGGCAGAAAGCGAATTAAGACAATTTAGCCGATACAAATAATGAGAAAACTGAAGATTGGTCTGGTGCAGCAACATTGCACCGCCCATATTCCCGAGAATATGGCCCGTCTGCAACAGTATATTCGTGAAGCTGCGGCGCAGGGAGCCCAGCTGGTAGTACTGCAGGAATTGCATAACAGCCTGTATTTCTGCCAGGAGGAGAATGCCAGGTTGTGTGACCTGGCGGAGCCCATTCCCGGGCCGTCCACGGAGTCGTTTGGCAAACTGGCCGGGGAACTGGGCATTGTGTTGGTGTTATCCCTGTTTGAACGCCGTACGGCGGGGATTTACCACAATACCGCCGTGGTTCTGGAAAAGGATGGCTGCATTGCCGGTACCTATCGCAAGATGCACATTCCGGACGACCCTCTCTTCTACGAGAAGTTCTATTTTACGCCCGGAGACCTGGGCTTCAAGCCCATCCAAACCTCGGTGGGTACCCTGGGCGTTCTGGTATGCTGGGATCAGTGGTATCCGGAAGCCGCCCGCGCTATGGCCCTGAACGGGGCGGAACTGCTCATTTATCCTACGGCTATCGGTGGCGTGCCCACGGACCCGGATTGGGAGCAGGCGCAGCAGCGCCAGGCTTGGCAACTGGTCCAGCGCGGTCACAGCGTGGCCAATGGTTTGCCGGTCATTACGGTGAATCGTACAGGCGTAGAGCCGGATCCCACCGGCCACTCCACCGGCATCGACTTTTGGGGGCATTCTTTTGCCACCGGCGCACAAGGGGAGCTCCTGACGGAGTTCGAAAAGGCGGAAGAGGGCGTGCATGTCGTGGAGATTGACATGGAGCAGTGCGAATACGTCCGCCGTGGCTGGCCCTTCCTCCGGGACCGCCGCATAGACGCCTACGACATTCTCCTACAACGGTTCGGGAAATAGGGGTTATTGTCATACCGAGCGTAGCGAGTGTATCTCATTTATGTACAAATCCTATTATGTCTATATTGTTTCCAATTCTATTGGTTCGGTTTATTATACTGGTGTGACCAATAATTTGGAGCGGAGAATACTAGAACATAAGAGTGGATCTTATGCTGGTTTTACCAAGAAGTATAATTGTAATAAACTATTATACTTTGAAGTTTTCTCCGATATAGATCAAGCTATAGAAAGAGAAAAGAAGGTAAAGAAATTATCAAGAGTAAATAAGGACAAACTCATTGATAAGATTAACCTTGATAGGAGAGATCTTTTTAATGAGATACGCTCGGGCTTCGCCCTCGGTATGACAGGGGAAACTACCAGCCCTGGGGGTAATTCATGGTGATGCAATGGAGGCCGCCGTGGCCGGAGAGAAGGGCGCGGCAGTCAATGATTTCTACGGTGCGGTCCGGGAAGGCTTGTTGGAGCTGCCCGGCCGCTTTTTCGTCCAGCGGGGAGCCGGCGCCCGGCATGAGCACGGCGCCGTTCACGATCAGGAAGTTGGCGTAAGAGGCCGGCAGACGATAATCGTCCAGATACAGCGGCTCCGGAAGGGGCAGGGGAATGAGCCTGTACGGCTTCCCATCCAGCGTGTGGAAGCTGCGCAACTGCTCTTCCATGGCCTTGAGGGGCGCATAATTCTCGTCCGCGGGGTTCTCGCAGGCGGTGTAGGCAATGGCGCCCGGGCTGCAGAAACGGGCCAGAATATCCACATGGCTGTCGGTATCGTCCCCGGCAATGCTGCCATGGTCCAGCCACAGGATGCGCTGCAGGCCAAAGGCCTTCTTGAGTCTTTCTTCAATCTCCTGCTGACTCAAGTACTCGTTGCGGTTGAGTGAGCACAGGCACTCGCTGGTGGCCATGAGGGTCCCGGCGCCATCGGTGTCGATACTGCCGCCCTCCAGCACAAAGGGACGCATGTCCCGGTAGCGGACATCGGACGCAAAAGCGCCAGCCTTGTAGATGGTGCGCGTGATCTGGTTGTCCAGGTCTGCCCCGAACTTGAGGCCCCAGCCGTTGAAGACAAAGTCCTCGATGCATTTCTCGCCCTTGTCTCCCCATACGGAGATGGCGCCGTGGTCTCGGGCCCAGGTGTCATTGAGGGGACTTTCAACCAAACGGACGTTGGGTGTGGGCTCCCAGCCACGGGCAGCTATGTCGGCAAGGCATTCTGCTTTGTTGCGGCATACAATCAGTAAGGGTTCATATTTAGTAATTGCTTTAGCAACAGCAACATAGCAATCCAATACCTGGGGGAGGGCATACCAGGCAGTGTCCTCGTGCGGCCAGGTGAGCTGCACGAATCCTTGTTTTTCCCATTCGGCCGGAAGTCTCATATCCTTTATCCTTAGGGTACAAAGATACGGAATTTCTAAAAAAATTAGTAACTTTGTGAGTTGTACTTAAACTCTAACTTATTTTTATGATCAAAGTTTACCCCCATTATCTTCAGCGCCTGCAAGACGCAACCCGTAAATTTTGGGACAAACCCGCACTCAACACCCTGGGCGGAGAATCCTTCACCTA
>CAMZCW010000091.1 GCA_947305045.1 uncultured Bacteroidales bacterium
AGGTGCAAACCATGCTGGGCGTCCTGCGCCTGGAAATGGGCGGCCGCCTGGGCCTTCGCAACCCCAAGGAGTTCGCTCCGCTGTGGATTGTGGACTTCCCGCTCCTGGAGTGGGACGACGAAACCCAGCGTTTCTACGCCATGCACCATCCCTTCACCGCCCCCAAGCCGGAGCACGAGAAATGGTTTTACTCCGACAAGAAGGAAGACCTGGAGCGCGTCTGCGCCAACGCCTATGACTTCGTGCTCAACGGCAACGAGTTGGGCGGCGGTTCCATCCGTATCCATAATGCCGATATGCAAAAGCGCATGTTCGAGGTCCTGGGCATCGGCCCGGAAGAGGCCGAGTACAAGTTCGGTTTCATCATCAACGCCTTCAAGTTCGGTGCTCCGCCGCACGGAGGCCTGGCCTTCGGCTTCGACCGCGTGTGCGCCCTCATGGGCGGCCAGGACACCATCCGCGACTACATTGCCTTCCCCAAGAACAACCAGGGCAGGGATGTGATGATTGACAGCCCTTCGGCCATCGACCAGTCCCAGCTGGATGAACTCCAGATAGACCTTCGTCCTGCCGCAGAATAAGCTTTGCGGGGCAAGATTGACCTTTTTTGCCCCGGAAGGCACCCAATAAGCCCCCGTGCGGGGCAATAATAGCTCCAAGTGCCCCTGAGCCTATGGTAACGAAGACTGCAAACTACGACCTATCCCCTCGGAACACCTTCCGGATGCAGGTGCACTGCGCCCTGTACGTGGAGGTAACGGAGGAGGCGGACCTCCTGGCCCTGGACTGGGACTCACTGCCCCAGCCTGTCATGGTGATGGGCGGCGGTTCCAATCTCCTCTTCACCCGGGACTTCCCCGGCACGGTGTTGCACGTGGCGGTCAATGGGATTTCTCCGCTCGCTCCGCTCGGTCGAAATGACAAAACGGTCCCCGTCCGCTCTGCCATTCCGGGCACTTCCTCTGTCATTCCGAGCGAAGTCGAGGAATCTCCCGTCCTGGTCACCTGCGGTGCCGGGGTGGTCTTCGACGAGTTCTGCGCCTGGGCGGCGGAGGAGGGCCTCTGGGGCCCGGAAAACCTCTCGCTCATCCCCGGCGAGGTCGGGGCCAGCGCCGTGCAGAACATCGGCGCCTACGGTGTGGAGGCCAAGGACATCATTGCCTCCATCCGGGCCTATGACCGCAGCACGGGGCAGTTCGTTACCATCGACCCGGCAGACTGCGCCTACGGCTACCGTGCCTCCAAGTTCAAGACCGAGTGGAAAGGCCGCTATGTCATCACCGCCGTCACCTACCGCCTCAGCCGCACCCCGCAGCCCCGCCTGGATTATGGCGGCGTCCGTAAGGCATTGGAAAATATGGGGGTAGGCATGGGTTCGCAAACCCATGGCCACCCTCGGCCGTGTAAGAGGGAGGGGCCCACAGCCGCGTCGGAAGACGCGTTGCGCGATGGGAGGGGCCGGAGCGAAGCGGAGGCGGTTTGCGAACCCATGCTTACCCCCTCTCTTATCCGCCAGGCCATCATTGGCATCCGGCAGCAAAAACTGCCGGCAGTGGAGGAACTGGGCAGCGCGGGGAGCTTCTTCTGCAACCCCGTCATCTCCCGCGAGCACTTCCAGCGCATTGTGGCCATCGCCCAGGAGGAGCAGGGTCCGGACTACCAGGTTCCGCACTATGACACCCCGGACGGCGTCAAGGTCCCGGCAGCGTGGATGATTGAGCAGTGCGGGTTCAAAGGTGCCCGCAACGGCGGCGCCCAGGTGTATCAAAAGCAGCCGCTGGTGATTGTAAATGCCTCGGGTACAGCTTCTCCGGAGGATGTCGTTGACCTGGAACAACAGATTATCGATGCCATAGCGGCCAAATACGGCATAACCCTCCATCCGGAGGTAGAGCATATCTGAGGTATGACGCTTCGGGACGCAGTAAGACGCCGGATCCTTTTGCTGGACGGTGCCATGGGAACCATGATTCAGCGGCAGGCGCCGCCAGAGGAGGACTGGCATGGCAACCCGGAGATGCTCAACCTTACCCGCCCGGAACTGATCCGGAACATACACCAGGAATACATAGCCGCCGGGGCCGATATCATAGAAACCAATTCCTTCAGTGCCAATGCCTTGTCTCAGGCGGAATATGGTTGCGCCGCGGAAGCTGGCGCCATGGCGGCCGCAGCCGCCCGCCTGGCCCGCGCCGCGGCAGACGGCGCCCCGCGCAAAGTGTGGGTGGCGGGCAGCGTGGGCCCTACAACCCATTCGCTGAGCCTGCCGTCGGACGTGAACCGGACCGCCTGGAGGGCCTTCAACTTTGACCAGTTTGTCAACGCCTTCCGGGAACAGATTGCGGGCCTGGTGCAGGGTGGGGCGGACTGCCTGCTGTTGGAAACCGGTTTCGATGCATTGAATACCAAGGCCATGCTGTATGCTGCGGCCGAGTGGGATATTCCCGTCATGATATCGGCCTCTTCGTCGGACCGGAGCGGCCGGACCCTTACCGGGCAAACGCTGGAAGCCTATTTTGCGGCCGTCCGGAGGGATTCGTTGCTGGCTTTCGGCATCAACTGCTCGCTGGGACCCAGGGACATGTACGCCCTTGTAGAAGAGGTGGCCCGTTTTGCCGATGTCCCCGTTATCTGCTATCCCAACGCCGGCCTGCCTGACGAGATGGGCCGCTACACCCTGGGGCCGGACGAGATGGCGGCTGCCATAGCGCCAATGCTGCCGCATGTAAATATCATCGGAGGCTGCTGCGGCACTACGCCGGAGCATATCCGTGCCATGAAGGCACAAGTGGACGGCCACGAGTCCCGTGCGGTACCGGCGGTGGACAAACGTCTCAAATTGAGCGGTTTGGAGGTGTGTACCGTAGATCCGGAGCACCATTTTACCAACATAGGGGAGCGCACGAACGTGGCCGGTTCCCGCAAATTTGCACGCCTGATCGCCGGCGGGCAGTACGAGGAGGCCCTGCAGGTGGCAGCGCAGCAGATTGAGGGGGGCGCCAGGATGATTGACATCAACATGGACGATGCCATGCTGAACGCCCCGGCGGAGATGGAAACTTTCCTGCGGTACATTTCCGCGGACCCTTCCGTGGCGCGGGCGGCCATTATGATAGACTCCTCCCATTGGGACGCGGTGCTGGCAGGGCTCAAAAACGCCCAGGGAAAGTGCATCGTCAATTCCATCTCACTAAAGGAAGGGGCAAACGCGTTTCTAAGAAAAGCGCTGGAAATCAAGCGCTTGGGCGCCGCTATGGTGGTTATGGCTTTTGACGAGGAAGGGCAGGCGACCACCTTTCAGCGAAAAATTGACATTTGCGCCCGCAGCTACAAATTGCTTACAGAGGCCGGTATTGCTCCGCGGGATATCATCTTTGACTGCAACGTACTGGCGGTAGGGACGGGCATTGCCGGGCATGCCCGCTACGGCATTGATTTCATACAAGCCGTGCGCTGGATCAAGGCCAACTTGCCCGGCTGCTATACTTCCGGAGGCATTTCCAACCTTTCCTTCGCCTTCCGGGGAAACAATCCCGTGCGCGAGGCGATGCACGCCGTTTTTCTGTACCATGCGGTGCAGGCCGGACTGGATATGGGCATTGTGAATCCGGGGCTGCTGCTGCCCTACGATGCCATTGAGCCCGCTTTGCGCCAGGCCGTAGAGGATGTTATCCTGTGCCGGGGCAACCCCGCCCGGGCCGGAGAGCGGCTGTTGGCGCTGGCTGCCCAGGTGACGGAAGAGGACTCTCCGGAGGCAAAAGTCGCTAAAACCAAGGAACTTACGTCTGAAGAACGGCTGAAGACCTGTATCCTCCAGGGAAGCAACGGGGGACTGGAGCAGGCGGTACTGCAGGAGCTCGGCCGCCAGGGCGGCGCCGTGCAGGTGATAGAGGGTCCCTTGATGAGCGCGATGGAAGAGGTGGGGCGTCGGTTTGGCGAAGGAAAAATGTTCCTGCCACAGGTGGTGAAGAGCGCCAGGGTAATGCGGGAGGCCGTGCGTGTCCTGGAACCGCATTTTACGGCTTCGGAGACCCTGGGCGGCAAACCCCGGGTGGTGTTGGCTACGGTAAAGGGCGATGTACACGATATCGGCAAAAACATAACGGGCATCGTACTGGGCTGCAACGGGTTTGAGGTGACGGACCTGGGGGTTATGGTGGATAAGGAAACCATTCTGGAAGCCGCCGCACGGGAGAACGCCTGCGCCATCGCGGTGAGCGGCCTGATCACCCCCAGCCTGTACCAGATGGAGGAGTTGTGTCGGGAAATGGCCCGCAGAGGGCTTTCTACGCCGCTGTTTGTGGGAGGCGCCACGACGTCGGCCCTGCATACGGCCGTAAAGCTGGCGCCGCTCTATGCGCATGTTTTTCACGGGAGCGATGCGTCCGTATCGGCCGTTCTGCTAAAACGTTACCTGTCTCATCCCGTGGCCTTTGAAGCGCAGCAACACGCCGCTCAGGAAGCGCTGCGCGAGAGCTACTGCAAGCGGCAGGAGAAGGCCGGCGAGCATGTCCCGTCTTCCGTCCCTTCCTTGACCGGGCATCTCCGGGGCTGTCCCTGGCGCAGCATGCCCGTGCGGGAAGTGTCTCCGCGCTTGCTGGAACGCTATTTTGACTGGAAGCTTTTTGCCGCTGCCGCCGGCCTGGGTCGTTTCCCGCGCCCGGGTACACCCGCCCATGAGTATCTTCTCCAGGGTAAGGACATCCTGGAGCACCTGCAGGCTACCGTGCGGGCAGGCCTGTTTCTGGGCGCAGCCCACAGGGAGGGGGATTGTGTTGTACTGGAAAACGGGGTGCGTTTTCCCATGCTTCGGCAGGAGGAACCTGAGGAGCATGACGGCCTGTCCCGTCGCTGGTCCCTGGCCGATTTTGTTCCTTCGGAGGGAACGGGGCCGTTTGGCGTCTTTGCCGTGAGCGTGGAAGAAAAGGACGCCTGCCGCTGTCCCGCCTGCGAAAATCCCGTTTTGAGGCGGGCCGTTACGGTAACGCTGGCCGATGCCGCTTCCGCCTGGCTGCAGCACAACTTGCGCAGGCGCTGCGGCTGTCCTGTGGTGCTGCCCGCCCTCGGCTATGCCACTTGTCCGGATCACAGTCTTCTGGGCACGGCGCTCCCCCGGATTCCCTCCCACGAGCGGCTGAAAATCCGTTTTACCGACAGTTTTGCCATGATGCCGGAGGCTTCCATCTGCGGTTTTGTGGCCATTCATCCCAAGGCCTGGTATCCCGGAATCCGGCATATCGGCCAGCAGCAATATGAACAATATCGGGAGGCGCGCGGCTTTTCCCCCGAGCAGGCCCGCAAATTCCTTGGACACCTGTTAAAATGAAAATTGCCAATCTGCTCATGGGTTCCCGGAAGCCCTTTCCTTCGCTGGAGATTGTGCCGCCGCTCAACGGCATCCGGAAAGACGAACTGCTCGCCACCATAGGGGAGTTCATGGAATTTGCGCCGCCTTATATCAACGTTACCTGCCACCGCGACCAGTTTGCGTATCGGAGGCAGGCCGACGGCAGCTACTCGCGCCACCTGGTACGCAGCCGCCTGAGCCCCGTGGCCGTTTGCGCGGCGGTCATGGCCGCTTTCCCGGTAGAGGTAGTGCCGCACGTTATCTGCGCCGGCATAACGGAGGAGGAAATCTATAGCCAGCTGTATGACTACCATTTCCTGGGCATCGAGAATGTGTTGGCCCTGCGCGGGGATTCCCTGCAGGGGGAGAGCCGATTCACTCCCACGCCGGGCGGTTTCAGCCATGCCAATGAACTGGTGCAGGCCATTCGCCGCTTCGAGGGCAGCATCGGCGCTGCTTTTTCCGTGGGGGTAGGCGCTTATCCGGAAAAACATTTCGAAGCGGCCAACCTGTCCAGCGACATCGCCCGCCTGAAGGAAAAGGTGGATGCCGGCGCCGACTTTGTGATTACGCAGATGTTCTTTGACAACGCCGTTTTCTATCGTTTTGTCGATGCCTGCAGGGCCGCCGGAATACAGGTTCCCATAGTCCCGGGCCTGAAACCCCTGTCCACCCGGCGACAGTTGGAACTGCTGCCGGCCGCTTTTTCCATCGACCTCCCTGAGGCCCTGACCGATGCTGTGAACAGCGCCGGGTCGGAGGAGGAAATCTATCGGCTGGGAACGCAGTGGTGCATCGAGCAGTGCAAGGATCTGCTGGCCCATGGGGTTCCTGCCGTGCATTTTTATACTATGGGCAAGACCCGGAATATCCGGGAGGTACTCAAGGTCTGTTTTTAGCCGGTTTGCAAAGGAGCCGGGAAATGCCTAAATTTGCGAGTTATGTCTAAGTTTATCATCGAAGGCGGACACAAGTTGTCCGGCACCATTACCCCGCAGGGCGCCAAGAACGAGGCCCTGGAAGTAATCAGCGCCGTGCTGCTCACCAGTGAGCCGGTCACCATTTCCAACATTCCGGAAATCCTGGATGTGAAAAACCTTATCGACCTGCTCCAGCAGATGGGCGTAAAAGTGACGCGCCTGGCCAAGGGCATGTACACCTTCCAGGCAGACACCGTGGATACCACCTACATCGAGACGGAGGAATTTGTGCAAAAATGCGCCAAGCTCCGCGGCTCCGTGATGGTGGTAGGCCCGCTTCTGAGCCGATTCGGCCATGCGTGGTTCGCCAAGCCCGGCGGGGACAAAATCGGCCGCCGCAGGGTGGACACCCACCTGGACGGCATGGTGAAGCTGGGCGCCCAGATGGACTATGACCCTTCGCGGCGCGCGTTCCATCTTACGCAGGAAGGCCGCCTGGTGGGCCGATACATGCTCCTGGACGAGGCCTCCGTCACCGGTACGGCCAATATCGTCATGGCCGCCGTGCTGGCCAAAGGCACCACCACCATCTACAACGCCGCCTGCGAACCTTACCTCCAGCAGCTGTGCAAGATGCTTAACCGCATGGGGGCTTATATCGACGGCGTGGGATCCAACCTCCTGCGCATCCATGGCGTAGAGGCGCTGCATGGCACCTTGCACAAGATCCTGCCGGACATGATTGAGGTGGGCTCTTTCATCGGCATGGCTGCCATTTGCCAGAGCAGCCTCACCATCAAGGATGTGTCGTACTATGACCTGGGCATCATTCCGGACGCGTTCCGGCGCCTGGGCATCAAGTTGGAGCAGCAGGGGGACGATATTTACGTTCCCGCGCAGGAAAGCTATGAGATAGAGTCGTTCCTGGACGGGTCCATCATGACCCTTGCGGACGCCCCCTGGCCGGGACTCACGCCGGACCTGTTGTCCGTGATGCTGGTGGTGGCCACCCAGTGCAAGGGCAGTGTGCTCATTCACCAGAAGATGTTCGAGAGCCGCCTGTTCTTTGTGGACCGCCTCATTGACATGGGCGCGCAGATTATCCTCTGCGACCCGCACCGGGCGGTGATTATCGGCCATGACCACCGGATCACGCTCAAGGCCGCCAAACTGGTGTCGCCGGATATCCGTGCGGGTATTGCCATGCTGCTGGCCGCCATGAGCGCCAAGGGCACTTCCACCATCGACAATATTGAGCAGATCGACCGCGGCTACGAGGACATCGAAGGCCGCCTGAACGCCCTCGGTGCGCATATTACCCGTGCGTAATTGCCTTCCAGCGCCCTTTTGTCATTTCGAGCACCCTTTTTGTCATTTCGAGCGAAGTCGAGAAATCTCATGAACTATAGCAAGTACTTTTCCTCCGACGTTCCGTCCTTCCTGCGGTCTCCCGTGCGGGAAATTTTCCGTAAGGTGGACCTTTCGGCCATCTGCTCCTTCGCAGGCGGCTACCCGGCGGCTTGCACGTTTCCCCTGGCCGATATCCCCGGCCTCACGGAGCGGGTGCTGGCCAAATACGGCACCAAGGCCCTGCAGTACGGCGCCACGCAAGGCGTCCCGGAACTGCGGGAGTTGATAGCTTCGCGGTACGGGGTGCCGGTTTCGCAGGTGCAGATTACTACATCGTCCCAGCAGGGGATAGACGTTTGCGCCCGCGTATTCCTGGACCCCGGGGACGTGGTCCTCGCCTCCAATCCCGTGTACCTGGGCGCCCTGCAAAGCTTCAAGGCCTATCGGGCGGAGGTGGTAGATTTGGAGGGTATTATTTCGCAAACCGCCTCCGCTTCGCTTCGGCCCCTCCCAACTCGCAACGCGTCTGACGACGCGGCTGTGGGCCCCTCCCGTTCCGGGAGAGATTTTCCCCCTATAATCCCCGAGGGGATATCTGCCCTGGCGGGGCACGGCCACGGGTGGCCATGGGTTTGCGAAACAACACCCTCCAAATCTAAGAAATCGCCCTCTGTCAAGTTTATCTATGTTATCCCGGACTTTAATAACCCTACGGGAAAAACGTTGAGCTTGGCGGAGCGGGAGGAAATTGTGGCGCTGGCCCGGGAACTGGACTGCCTCATCGTGGAGGACAGCCCGTACCGGGAGCTGCGGTACTCCGGGGAGGCCGTAACCTCTATCCGTGAGCTGGCGCCGGAGCGCACCTTGCAGTTGGGCTCCTTCTCCAAGATTTTTGCACCGGGGTTCCGGCTGGGGTGGATTATCGG
>CAMZCW010000092.1 GCA_947305045.1 uncultured Bacteroidales bacterium
ATCAAAATCATCCTCTACTCAAAAAAATATGTGCACGAAAATTGACGAAGAACCATATTTGCGAGCGCAAAAACCACTGCACCCGGACACGGAACTACTTAACCACTATTATATGTTCAAACTCAAGTCAATTTTACTTTCGGTCCTCCTGCTGGCCGGCTTTACCGCCTTCGCCCAGCAGATCACGGTTACCGGTGTGGTAACCTCCTCGACCGACGGCTACGGCGTCATTGGCGCCGCAGTCATGGAAAAGGGAACGTCGAACGGCTGCGTGACAGACCTCGACGGTAATTTCACCCTCAAAGTTGAAGCAGGAAAAATCCTGGAAATCAGCTGTATCGGCTACCGCACCGTGGAGGTTGCCGCCGCCCCTCAGCTCAATGTGGTCATCGACGAAGACGTGGCCGAACTCTCCGAGGTGGTGGTGACGGGTTATCAGACCCAGCGCAAAGCCGACCTCACCGGTTCCGTCTCCGTGATTAAGACCGACGAAATGAAGACCACCAGCGGTACCGACCCCATGCGCGCCCTGCAGGGCCGCGTTCCCGGTATGACCATTACCAGTGATGGTTCCCCGAGTGGACAAGGTACCGTCCGCATCCGTGGTATCGGCTCCTTCAACTCCTCCCAGGACCCGCTTTATATTATAGATGGTGTGCCCACCACCAGCGGCCTCAACTCCCTGAACACGAACGATATCGAGTCCATGCAGGTGCTCAAGGACGCTGCATCGGCCTCTATCTATGGTAGCCGCGCTGCGAACGGTGTCATTGTCATCACCACCCGCAAAGGCAAGAAGGGCGACAAAGTGAGCATCGATTTCTCTGCCAACCTCACCGCCCAGATGTACAACCGCCAGAGCATGATGTCGCTGTCCAACAGCGCCGAATATGCCACCGCCATGGCGCAGGCCGCCCTGAACGACGGTCTGGATCCTGTACAGTACGCCGCCAACTATGGCCTGAACCTCCAGGCTCCCGCCGGCACGGCCATCCAGGCCTATGACCCCGCCACCGACCAGATGGTGAGCTATACCATCAATGGTCTGTACGATGGTTATATGAACAGCAAGAAGACCATGCGCTTCAGCGACACCGACTGGCTTAAGGCCATCTCCCGCACCGGTTTCCTCCAGAGCTACGACCTCTCCGTCTCCAACGTGACCGACCGTTCCTCCGTGCTGGTTTCCGTAGGTTACAAGAACAACCAGGGCATCCTGAAATACACGGACTTCCAGAACATCGCCGCCCGTGTAAACACCAGCCTGAAAGTGTTCAAATGGCTGACCATCGGTGAAAACCTCACCATCACACACACTTCCCAGGTGAACAGTTCCCCTATGGAAAACGCCCTCAAGATGGCCCCCACCCTTCCGGTCTATGAGGAAGACGGCGTCACCTTCTCCGGCCCCGTGGGCGGCATGAGCGACCGTCAGAACCCGCTCCGCGAACTGTATCACAACCGCGACAACGCCCTCAAGGTATGGCGTATCTTCGGTAACGCTTTTGTGGACATCACCCCCATCCAGGGCCTGGTCCTGCGTTCCAACTTCGGTCTGGACTACGACAACCGTTACATCCACTCCGTCACCTACACCTGGCACTCCGACGTGGTGAACAACGACACCCCTTCCACTTCCATGGGGCAGACCAACGACCTCAAGTGGACCTGGTCCAACACCGCCAACTACAACGTGAAGCTCGGTGAGCACACCCTCAACGCCCTGGCCGGTATCGAACTGTACAGCCAGCGCGTACAGGACTTCTCCGCTTACGCCCAGATGTTCGCCCTGGAGAACTACAACTACATGTTCCCCAACGCCGCTACGGGCACCCAGCGTTCCGCCGGTATTGAAGAAGGCTACAACCTGGTCTCCTTCTTCGGCAAGATTGACTACAACTGGAGAGACCTCCTGCTGGCCTCCTTCACCATCCGTCACGACGGTTCTTCCCGTTTCGGTGCCAACAACCGTTACGGTACCTTCCCGGCCTTCACCCTCGGTTACCGTGTGTCCCAGCACATGAACGTGAGCTGGGTGGACGACCTGAAAATCCGTGCCAGCTGGGGTCAGACCGGTAACCAGGCCATCTCCAACTACGCCCGCTTCGGCCTGTATGCAGCCACCTACGGCGGCGAGCGCAACGAATCCACCGCTTACGACCTGGCCCTTGCCGGTTCCGGTATCTTCCCTTCGGGCTTCCGCGCCACCCAGGCCCAGAACAACAACCTGAAATGGGAAACCACCGAGCAGTACAACGCCGGTGTGGACTTCTCCCTGTTCAAGAGCTCCGTCTACGGTACCGTGGATGCCTATATCAAGAACGTGAAGGACATGCTCATCAACCCGGCCTACCTGGGCTCCATGGGTGAAGGCGGTGCTTCCTGGCTCAACGGTCCCAGCCTCCGCAACTGGGGTATGGAATTCGCCCTTGGTTACAGAAAAACCCTTGACAACGGCTTCTATTACAATATCTTCGGCAACCTGGACTTCTACCGCAGCCGCGTGACCTATCTGCCGGAAACCACTACCGGTTCCTATGTGCACACCGCTACCGAGAACCTGGTCCAGTCCCGCCGTCCCTACGGTTCCATCGTAGGTTATGTGGTGGACGGTCTGTACCAGAGCCGTGAGGAAGTCATCGCAAGCGGTCAGGAGAATGCCCGCGTGGGCGGTCTCAAATATGCCGACCTGGATGGCAACGGCATCATCAACGAATGGGACCAGACCTGGATTTTCAGCCCCGTTCCGGATTTTTCCTGGGGTCTGAACATCGAGCTGGCCTACAAGAACTTCGACTTCAGCATGTTCTGGCAGGGCGTTGCCGGTCAGGATGTGTACAACAACCAGAAGTTCCAGACCGACTTCTTCTCCATCACCGACCCGGGTTCCAACAAGGGCAACCGCATGCTGGGTGCCTGGACCATGGCCAACAAGAACTCCACCATCCCGGCCCTCACCACCAACAATACCGGTAATGAAGGCCGCGCCAGCACCTACTTCGTGGAGAACGGCTCCTATGCCAAGCTCCGCCAGGTGCAACTGGGTTACAAGCTCCCCAAGAGCGTCCAGGAGAAACTGCACATGACCAACGCCCGCGTATACATCTCGGGCCAGAACCTCCTCACCATCAAGAGCAAGGGCCTCACCTGCTCCGATCCCGAAAACCCGAACTGGGCCTATCCTAACAGCATGTCCCTCACCTTCGGCTTGCAGGTTGGTTTCTAATCTTTAACAGGACTATCGATATGAAAACATTCTATAAAGTACTCGCTATCTGCAGCGCTGTTACCCTCTTCGGTTGCAACAAATTCATTGACGTGCAGCCCAAGGGCGTGATCAACGAAGAACTGGCCATGAGCCAGCCCGAGGAAATGGTAACCGCCGCCTATGCCCGCCTGGGTGACGACTGGTACACCTATCCCTTCAACCTGTGGCCCTACGGCGACCTGAGCAGTGATGACTGCTACAAGGGCGGTTCCGGCACCACCGACACCAATTACCACGCCGTGGAAGTGTGGTCCAACCTCACCGCCTCCACCCCCGACCACATGGACGAACTGTGGTATCACCTGTATTGCGCCGTCAGCCGCTGCAACCGCGCCCTGATTTCCCTCCGCGACTATGGCAAGGACAAACTGGGTGAAGAGACCGCCAAGGTACGCGAGGCCGAGGTCCGCTTCCTGCGTGCCCACTTCTACTTCAAGCTGGTCCAGCTCTGGTATCAGGTTCCGTGGGTGGACGAAGAAGTCTATGAGAACCACACCGAGGAGCAGACCAGGAACAACGCTTTCACGCACCAGGAACTCATGGAGAAGATTGTGGCCGACTTCAAGTTTGCCTATGACAACCTTCCCGAAACGCAGGCCCAGGGCGGCCGCGCCAACAAGATTGCCGCAGCCGCTTACCTGACCAAGTGCTACCTCACCATGGCCTGGGGCGACGGTTATGAAGCCAATACCGGCGTGAGCCACATCAACGCCGAATACATGCAGCAGGTGCTCACCTACTCCAAGGTGGTGGAGAACTCCTCCTACGGCTACCTGGAAGACTACGGCGACATCTTCCTCCCGGAATACAAGAACTCCAAGGAAAGCATCTTTGCCGTGCAGCACTCCAATTACGAGGACGACAACACCCGTTTCGGCCGCGCCAACTGGAGCAACATGCTCAACGGCTGCTGGGGCATCTGGTCCTGCGGCTGGGATTTCCACAAGCCTTCCCAGAACCTGGTGAACGCCTTCAAGACCGTGAACGGCCTTCCCATGATTGAGGACTTCAACAACGAGACCGCCTATCCTGTGAACGGCGCTCCCAATGCCCAGAAATGGGATCCGCGTCTGTTCCACACGGTGGGCATGCCTACCTTCCCTTACAAGTACGAGGCTGCTTACACCATGACCACGGACAACTCCCGTAACCCGAGCACCTACGGCTACTACGCCTCCCTGAAGGAAGTGCCGCAGCGTTCCAAGGGCGAAGCCTACGACAATCCCTGGCAGGCCTTCCCGATGAATGACTACGTGCTGCGCTACACGGACATCATGCTCATGCGCGCAGAAGCCCTCATCGAGACCGGTTCCCTGGAAGATGCCCGCAGCATCATTAACGACATCCGCCAGCGTGCCAAGAATTCCATTGGCAAGCACATCGGCTATGCCGCCAACCAGTGCGAAATTTCCCTGTACTCTGCCAACGACTTCAGCACCAAGGAGAAAGCCCGCGCCCGCCTGCAGATGGAGCGCCGTCTGGAACTGGCCATGGAGAACGGCCGTTTCTTTGACCTGCGCCGCTGGGGCATTGCCTCCACCACGCTGAACAACTTCTTCGCCAAGGAGCAGTTCTGCGAATACGAAGGCCAGGCATACGCCGCCTACTACAAGGACGCCCATTTCACGCCCGCCAAGAACGAGTACTTCCCGCTGCCTTACATCCAGCTGTACTACGTTCCCGGTCTGTATACCCAAAACAAGAACTATAATTAATCATCGGCACGTATGAAAACACTCTATAAATCCGTATTGACGGCCTGCGTCGCTCTGGCAGTCCTTTGCGCTTGTCAGAAAAAGGGCATCGAGCGCGTAGCACCCGTTCTCCAGGCTCCCGACGCCAGCCAGATTACCGGTGAGCTGCAAGGTGACGACTATGTCTGGTCCTGGCCTGCCCAGGAGACCGACATGCGCGTAATCACCTACAGAAGCGGCACCATCTTCTCCGATGAAACCGTTAAAGGTACTTCCTACAAGCACCTGCTGGTCCCCACCAACGTTCCCTTCGAGTACGTGTTCAAACGCGTCGATGATAAAGGCAACGTTTCCACGGGCGCTGTAAAACAATACACCCGTCCCGGTGCCACCAGCATCAGCGGTGTTACCATGCGCCAGCTGGACAAGGTGGGCGGCTATGACGCCCAGGTGGAATGGGATGCGGCAGTAGATGCCTCCAGCATCTTGTTCAAGGCCACCAACGGCACTGACGTAGAAACTGCAACGCTGGACGGAAAAGCCACCAGCTACCTCATTGAGGATGTAGTGGACGGCGAAACCTGGGATGTCACCCTGGTTGCCAAGAACGATAAAGGCGCCGCCCTCCCTGCCTCTTCTTCCCTGCGTATCGGCAAAACGGCCATCGGTTTCCTGAGCATCTACGATACGCCTGAGAAACTGGTTGCCGACGGTGACGACGACGAGGCCTCCGCCTGGCTGTGGCTGCACGAGACCTATCCTACCGCCGAGTTTGTCTCCTTCGACGAGATTGACTCCGTGGACGATATCGAACGTTTCCGCGTACTGTTCTGGCTGCGCGACCTGGAAGGCGTCGGTGAAGCGGAAGTATTCGCCATGCCTGCAAACGTAGAGGCCGCCACACCTGCCATCCAGGCCTGGTACAAGAACGGCGGAAGCCTGCTGCTGTGGAGCCACGCTACCGTGTATGCCGGTCACCTGGGCCGCGTAAGCCTGGACGAGATGAAGAGCAACGACCGCACCATCGGCGCAGGCCCCGGCGGCATCAACAACGATGTATGGAAGATGGCCGTTGAACTGAACCCCGACCACAAGTTCAAGAAGGATCACTCCACCCACCCCATCTACAAGGGACTGGAAGTCGAGACAAACGCCGATACAAAACTCATCGCCTTCAAAGGCCCGGGGTGGACAGAGGACCACAACTGCCTGTTCTTCAACCTGCCCAGTCTGTGGACCGGTATCGGCAACCAGGAAGAGGCCTGCTACACGCAGCTCACCCAGAAGTTCGGGGTATTCCCGCTGGGTACCTGGGACAGCCAGATCTGGTGGGTAAGCCAGCTTAACGTATGGGAAGCCCAGCAGGGCCAGACCGATTTCCAGGGCACTCTCCTGTGCATCGGTAACGGCGGCTGTGAGTTCTCCATGAAGAACAGCGACGGCACTCCCGACAAGAGCGCCCATCCCAAGAACAACATCTACCAGGACAATGTCCTTACGCTTGCTAAAAACTCGCTTGAATACCTGAAAACCAGATAAACATGCATAAGCTTTTCAATAAGCGTTTCTCCATCCCGATGGCTGCCGCATTTGTTGCGGCGGCCATCGTCGGATGTACGCCGGAAAAATACAAGCAGGATTACAATCCGCTGATTGACGACCCTACCGAAAAGACGCCCGAGCAGCCGGAAACCGGCAGTTCCATGAACGAGCTCTACCGCCCTCAGGTCCACTTCACCCCGTCCAAAAACTGGATGAACGACCCCAACGGCATGGTGTTCTTGGATGGCGTTTATCACCTGTTCTTCCAGTATAATCCGCAGGGTAACAGCTGGGGCAATATGTCCTGGGGCCATGCTACGTCTTCGGACATGATTCACTGGACCGAGCAGCCGGTTGCCCTTACCAAGGACGAACTGGGAGCCATTTTCTCCGGCTCCTGCGTCATTGACAAAAATAACACTGCCGGTTTTGGTGCAGGCGCCATGGTTGCCCTGTACACCTCGGCCGGAGACGACGGAAAACAGCAGCAGTCCATTGCCTACAGCACGGACGGCGGCAAAACCTTCGCCCGCTTCAGCGGCAACCCGGTCATCAAGAATGACGATGACAATCTCCGCGACCCCAAGGTGTTCTGGCACGCAGAGAGCGGCAAATGGATTATGTCGCTGGCCAAAGGCTGGAAAAAAGGCATCGAGTTCTATGGTTCGCAGGACCTGAAAACCTGGAGCCACCTGAGCACCTTTGTCACGCCCCTGTCCGGTCGTCCGGACCTGCAGTGGGAGTGCCCGGATCTGGTGCAGATGGACTACAAGGGCGGCAAAAAATGGGTGCTCATCGTGAGCGTAAACCCCGGCGGCCCCATCCTGGGCTCCGGTACCCTCTACTTCCCCGGAGAATTCGACGGCACCACCTTTACGGCCGATGAGCGCGACTATCCGCTCTGGCTGGACTACGGTATGGACAACTACGCAGGCGTTACCTGGTCCAACACCGGCAGCCGCCTGGTGATGCTGGGCTGGATGAACAACTGGTCCTATGCAGGAAATGTCCCCTGCGACCCCTGGCGCTCCGCCATGACCCTCCCGCGCGAGCTCAAACTGGTGGAATTTGACGGCAAACCGCTCCTTACCGGCACCGTTGTAAAAGAAATCGACGGCATCGCCAAGGAATGGAAACCCGCGGGCAGCAGTTGGGAAGCCTTTGACGCCTACCAGCTCCGCCTCACCGTGGGTCTGGACCAGAACACCACCATCACCTTGAGCAACGAGAAAGGTGAGAAGCTGGTGGTGGAAGTGTACGGTACCAGCCGCCTTGTAGCCGTTAAGCGCAACGCAAGCACCGGCAAGGTGAATTTCAACGGCACCTTCTCTGTTCCTTCCATGCAGGGCCCAATCTGCGTGAATGGGGACAAGGTAACCCTGGACCTGTTCGTGGATCAGTCCTCCGTGGAACTGTTCACCCAGGAAGGTACGCTCTCCATGACCAATCTGGTATTTCCCTCTTCCATCTACAATCAACTCCAGACTTCCGGTGCTTCCGTAGAAGCCCAGGTCCGCGAACTTAGCCGTATTTGGAAATAATTTACTAACTTAGCAGTTGGAACACACCTAACATGAGAAAACTAATAGCAATCCTCTCCTTTTGCGCAGTTACCCTTTCGGCCGGTGCGCAGCAAAGCCTTACCATCACCCACCTGAGCGAAACCCACAGCATGGTGCAGGTGAGCGGGAAAGACCGCTACGTGATGCTGCCCGTGCAGGAAACCGCCCAGGAGGCCGTTGTCAAAGTGCTCTCCAACGGGCACGAGGTTTACAAAGCCAATGTGAGCCTGGCTATTGACAAAACCGACTACCTGGTTCCACTGGACCTGGGCGAGTGGAACGGCAGCAGCATCCTGCTGGACATCACCATGCGTCAGGGCCGCGGCGTGCGCCGGGATCCTTCGGACGATGTGTGCTGGAGCGAGATGACCACCACCCC
>CAMZCW010000093.1 GCA_947305045.1 uncultured Bacteroidales bacterium
ATCAGGGCGGTTTGGGGACTTGCACCCGTTAGAATGCGTTCGTGCTGGGCGAACATAAAAAAAAGCCTGGCTCAACGGGGCCAGACTTTTCTATTTCAGGTTCAGCGGATTGCGCTTAAGGTAGGTGATTACCTTCGCGATTTCCTTGTAAAATGGCGTATCCTCCAGGATCACCGGCTGGATTTTTCGAATTTCCTCATAAACGCGGCGGGAAGTGCCGCACAGTTGGTCTTTGATTCCCAGACAGTCCGTGGCTTGTGCCAGCGCGATGTAATGGATAGCCATCACCTGGTAGGCATTCTCTACAACCTGGCGGCAGAGGAGGGCACTGTTGGTTCCCATGGACACAATGTCCTGGTTGTCGTTGTTGTTGGGAATGCTGTGCACGTAATTGGGCATGGCCAGGGTCTGGCACTCCGCCGTAGTGGAAGTGGCCGTAAACTGGCAGGCCTGCATACCATAGTTGAGCCCCAGGGTACCCATGTTCAGGAAAGGGGGCAGGATACCGTTGATACGATCATGAAAAAGGTAGTTCAACTGCCTTTCCGTCAACATGGTAAGACGAACCAATGCAATCTTTACTTTATCTTCCTCCAGGGAGATGTAATCGCCATGGAAATTGCCGCCGTGGTACACATACTCCGTGTCCGGATCCACAATGGGATTGTCGCAGGCGGAGTTAATTTCGTCTTCCAGCATTTGACGCGCATGGATAAACGTATCATAAATGGGCCCCAGGATTTGCGGTGTGCAGCGCAGGGAATAATAGGCCTGCACCTTTTTCTCAAAGTAAGTTGCCTTGTTGTCGCCGCTGTAAAGCTCTATCTCGCGTTTGGAAAAACACCGGGACGATGCCGCCAGTTCCCGCATGCGGCGGGCAATCTGCTGCTGTCCCTCGTGATGACGGCAGCCGTTCAGCGGCTCCGCCATAAAGTCATCATAGGAACCGGCAATCTCGTTCATCCAAACCGCGGCCAGGGTAGCCCAATCCAGCAGACGATCGCTCTGGAACTGGTTCACCAGCGAGATGCCTGTCATCACGGAAGTGCCATTGGTTGCCGACAAGCCCTCGCGAATGTGGATTTCCATGGGCCTCAGGCCGCATTCCTTGAGCACATCGGCCGTAGGACGCCATTCGCCCTGATAATGCACTTCGCCTTCGCCAATCAGCGCCAGGGCAATATGTGCCAGCTGTACCAGGTCACCGCTGGCACCTACACTGCCATGACGGGGGATAAAAGGATAAATACCCCGGTTCACAAACTCCGTAAGCAACAGCACCACTTCCGGATGGACGCCGGATTTTCCTTGCAGGAACGTGCCGATACGAGCCACCATGGCGGCCTTTACGGAAGCGTCGCCCAGAGGCTTGCCGGCACCGGTGGAATGGCTGCGGATGATATTATACTGAAGATCTTTCAAGTAGCGGTCATCCACACGCCACTGAGCCATCGGGCCAAATCCCGTATTGATACCGTAGATGACCTTATCTTTATGGAATTGCTCCAGAAAGCGGTAACAGCGCGCTACTTCTGCAAGGGCTTCTTCCGATATTTCGAGCTTCTGGCCAAAGAAAACCACGTTCTCGGCTTGCTCTAAGCTTAGGTAATTCATGTAAACCTGTAAAATTTGGACGCAAATTTACACAGAATCTTCCATTTCCCCTAATTTTTCATTATATTTACCCATTGAAACAAGCTAAATAGAAATATGAACGCAGCTTCTGTACTCGATTTTTTTAAAGAGATTACCCGCATCCCGCGTGAATCCGGCCATGAAGGCCCCATGATTGACTATCTGCAGCAGTTTGCCGCCCAGCACGGACTGGCCTGCAAAACGGATAAAACCGGCAACGTACTCATTACCAAAGAAGCCGGCAAAGGAAAAGAAAACGTGCCCACGCTGGTCCTGCAGGCCCATCAGGACATGGTCTGCGAGAAAAACCCCGGTGTAAACTTTGACTTTAAGACCCAGCCCATCCAATATGTTATAGAAGACGGCTGGATGATTGCCAAGGATACCACCCTGGGCGCAGACGACGGCATTGGCATTGCCGCCTGCCTGGCCCTGCTCTCCGGGGAAGAGCCCATGGGCAAGCTGGAATGCCTGTTCACCATCTCGGAGGAAACCGGCATGGACGGCGCCTTTGGTCTGGAAAAAGACTTTTTCAGCGGAAAAACCCTCATCAACCTGGATTCGGAAGACGAAGGCCAAATGTTTATCGGCTGCGCCGGCGGCATGGACACCACTGCCACGTTCACCTTTGAACGCGAACCCCTTCGCAAAGGCTACAAAACCCTCAAAATCGCCATTACAGGCGCTCAGGGCGGCCATAGCGGAGACGATATCAACAAAGAGCGCTGCAACGCCCTCCAGCAGCTGGTCCGTTTCCTGTACACGGAATTGCAATATGAGTTTCAACTCATTACGCTGGAAGGCGGCAACAAACCCAACGCCATCTGCCGCCATGCGGAGGCCATCCTGGCCGTTCCCGCAGACGAAGTAAGCGAGATGCAGGAAGACGTCCAGGCCTTCAGCAAGTTGCTGGAAGCGGAATTTGCCGCCTCGGATGCCGGCGTCAAAGCCATTTGCGCCCCCGTGGAATGCGATGAAAAGCCCATTGCGGAAGGCGATGCCGCCAACCTCATTACCACACTGCTGGTATGCCCGCACGGCGTGGAAAAAGTATCTGTCGATATCCCCGGCCTGGTAGAAACTTCTACCAACCTGGCTGCCGCCCATATCAAAGACAATACCCTCACCGTCATCACCAGCCAGCGCAGCTCGGTGGTATCGGAGCTCCATGCCATGGCAGAAAAAGTGGAAGCCGCTTTCTTCCTGGGGTCCTTTGATGTGGAGCACCACGGAGAGTATCCCGGCTGGAAACCCAACCTGAATTCCCGTATTCTGGAGCGCACCGTTGCGTCCTACAAAAAACTCTTTGGCCATGAACCGGAGGTAAAAGCCATCCACGCAGGCCTGGAATGCGGGTTGTTCCTGGAGAAGTTCCCGGATCTGGACATGATTTCCTTTGGTCCCACCCTGCGCGGCGTGCATGCTCCCGGAGAAAAACTGGAACTCTCCTCGCTGGATAAATTCGTAGATCATCTGAACGACCTTGTCCTCAATTTCGAATGATTCAAGTAGCACCTTCCATCCTGGCCGCAGATTTCCTTCATCTGCAAAAAGACGTAGTTATCGTCAATGAACATGCCGATATTTTCCACCTGGACATCATGGACGGCACCTTTGTGCCCAACATTTCCTTTGGCTTTCCGGTAGTGGAAGCCATCGCCGGACAGGCAAAAAAACCGCTGGACGTACACCTGATGATTGTGCATCCGGAAAAATACGTAGAGCGCTTCGCCAAGGCCGGCGCGGCCATGATCAGTTTCCATTACGAGGCCGCAAAGGAGGGGAGTGCCGCGCTACTCAAAACCATTCAGGGCCTGGGCGTAAAAGCCGGTATCGTCATTAATCCGGACTGTCCGGCAGAGGCCATTTTCCCCTTGCTGCCCCTTGTGGATTTTGTGCTCATCATGAGCGTTTTCGCGGGTTTTGGCGGGCAAAAGTTCATTCCGGAGAGCCTGGAACGCATTCATGCGGTACGCACGGAGCTGGACCGGCTGGGGCGCATGGAGGTTCCCGTAGAGGTTGACGGCGGTATCGGCCCTGCCAATGCACCGGAGGTTGTGAAGGCCGGCGCCGGCATTCTGGTAGCCGGAAGCTCGGTTTTCAAAGCCCCGGATCCTGCTGCCGCCATCCTTGCCATGCAACAGGCTGACAAAATGGCAGAGTAAACAGGTGGCTCTATTTTTGCTTAAACACGGACAAAACAAATACGCATGATTACACACGATCTGAGGCTACTGGCCGATGCCATTTATGACAAGAAGGGCGAAAATGTGGTTTCCCTGGACCTGAGGTCCATCGACGGCGCCATTACAGACTATTTTGTGGTCTGCGACGGCTCCAATACCACACAAGTAGGCGCCATAGCAGACAATATCGCAGAAAAAATGAAGGAGGAAGGCCATACCCTCTACCGTTCGCAGGGAGAGGGCAACAATTTCTGGATTATTCAGGACTATGGCAACATTGTGGTACACATCTTCCTCAAAGAGTACCGTGAATTCTACCGCCTGGAAGAACTCTGGGCCGATGTTCCCCGCAAAGAGTACAAGGAGCGCCGGGTTCCCAGGTCCGATGCAGACAAAAAACAAGACTAAATGGCAGAAAAGAAAAAAATAAACTTCAATTTTTCCTGGCTCTACTTCCTGCTTCTCCTGGGAGTAGGCTACTTGTTGTTTTACAACCAGCGAAGTGCAGCTCCGGAAAAGATAGAGTGGACGGAAGTCCAGTCCATGATTGCCGCAGGCGATGTGGCAGAGATAGACTTTGTGCGCAACGACTATAAAGGCGAGATCAAGCTTCGCCCGGAAAAACTTGCCAAATACGAAAGCAAGTTCCCGGGAGGCAATCCGCCCCGCCGCGCACCGCATTTCTATTTCCTGGTATCGTCCAAATTTGACCCGGAAACTACTTTTGGCGCGCTCAACGCGGAACTTACGCCCGTAGAGCAGTTCAAGGTGGTCATTAAGAATGAGGAGCATATTTGGGGCGATATCTTCCAGATGGTGTTCCCGCTCCTGATCTTTATCCTGTTCTGGGTATGGATGTTCCGCGGCATGAACCGCGGCATGGGCGGTCCCGGTGGCGCAGGCGGTGGCATGAACCCCTTCAATGCGGGCAAAGCCAACACGCGGGAGGCGGACAAAAATGACGTAAAAGTCACCTTCAAGGACGTTGCAGGCCTGTATGGCGCCAAAGAAGAAGTGATGGAAATTGTGGACTTCCTCAAAAAACCGGAGAAATATACCGCCCTGGGCGGAAAAATCCCCAAGGGTGCCCTTCTGGTAGGCCCTCCGGGAACCGGTAAAACCCTGCTGGCCAAGGCCGTGGCAGGGGAGGCCAACGTACCGTTCTTCTCCATCTCCGGCTCAGACTTTGTGGAAATGTTTGTGGGCGTAGGCGCCTCGCGCGTCCGTGACCTGTTCCGCCAGGCCAAGGAAAAAGCCCCTTGCATTGTCTTTATCGACGAGATTGACGCCGTGGGCCGCGCCCGTGCCAAAAACGGTGGCTTTACGTCCAACGACGAGCGCGAAAATACGCTGAATCAGCTGCTTACAGAGATGGACGGCTTTGGCACCAACAGCGGTGTCATTGTCCTGGCGGCCACCAACCGCGCCGACATTCTGGACCAGGCCCTCATGCGTGCCGGCCGATTTGACCGTCAAATCCATGTGGAGCTTCCGGAGCTCAAGGAGCGCGAAGAAATCTTCAAGGTGCACCTGAGGGACATTAAACTGGGAGAAGACTTTTCTGTTGAATTCATGGCCAAGCATACGCCCGGTTTCTCCGGCGCAGACATTGCCAATGTGTGCAACGAGGCCGCCCTCACGGCTGCCCGGCGGGATCACAAGGCCGTAATGCAGCAGGACTTCCTGGATGCGGTGGACCGCATTATCGGCGGCCTGGAGCGCAAATCCAATACCATCATGACGCCCACGGAAAAACGCACCATCGCGTATCACGAGGCCGGTCATGCCCTGGTGGGTTGGCTGCTTCCGTACGCAGACCCTGTATTCAAGGTTTCCATCATCCCGCGCGGCAATGCCCTGGGCCTTACCTGGAGCCTCCCGGAAGAGCGCAAAAACTGGAGACGCAGTGTCATGCTGGACCACATGTGTCAGCTCATTGGCGGCCGCGTAGCAGAGGAAATCCTCAACGGAGAGCCCTCTACGGGTGCCCTCAATGACCTGGAGCGTATGACCGGCATGGCCTACGCCATGGTCCAGTATTATGGCATGAGCGACAAAGTGGGGGCCCTGAGCTTCTACGATTCCACCGGCTCCCGCGGCTACAATCTGGTAAAACCGTATTCGGAGAAAACCGCAGAACTCATGGACCAGGAAGTAAATGCCCTGGTAAAAGAGGTGCACGACCGCACGCGCAAACTCATCGAAGACAATAAAGAAGGTTTCATGCGTCTGGGTGCGTATCTTTTGGAAAAAGAAGTTATCTTTGCAGAAGATATCGAGCAAATTCTGGGTCCCAAGGTGGAGCCCGCCGCGGACGACCAAATTGCTCAGGAAGAAAGTCAGGCATGAACAGCACTGTAACGCGCAGCATATCCGGTTTGGTATTCCTGGTTGTCATGATTGGCAGCCTGCTTGGGGGTAAGTTTTTCTTCTTACCCCTGTTCCTGTTTATTCAGGCCCAGATGATGCGGGAATACTACCAAATAACCCTGGGGAATAAACACCTGGCCGTACGGAATGCCGCCATTGCGGTGGCCATCCTCTCCTTTGGCCTGGTTTTCGTGACCACCGGGTTAGTAGAGCCGTCCCTTCCTGTCAAATACCTGGGCATCACAATCTTACTCTTTGTTGTCCTGCTCATGTATATGGTAACAAACCACCAGGACTTCAAGGAGTATGCATATGTGCTCACCGGATTGCTCTACATTGGCCTTCCGCTGGCCTTGTCACCCTTTGTGGTATCTACCGCCAACGGCTACAGCGGCCTCCTCATGCTGGCGTTCTTCATTATCATCTGGTCTTCGGATGTGGGCGCCTACTGCTTCGGCATGCTCCTCGGCCAAAAAATATGGCCGGCCAAAATGTGTCCGGAAATATCGCCCAAAAAATCCTGGGCGGGCTTTTTCGGCGGCTGGATTACCGTCCTTCTGGCTGCATATATTCTCTTGAAAACCGGCATGCTGGAGTTCCCGCTCATCCACGTACTGGTGATGGCCAGCCTTATGCACATAAGCGGCGTATTCGGAGATCTTTTCGAATCCCTGTGGAAACGCCAGTTCGGTGTAAAGGATTCCGGCAACATCATGCCGGGACACGGCGGCCTGCTTGACCGTTTTGACAGCGCCCTCTTCGCCATCCCCACGGCGTATGTATATTTGATGTTGTTTGAATTAGTGTAAAAGTCCCTCCCCCGAGGGGAGGGGTTTCGGGTGGGGGTAACGTATAATAATTTTTTTATAATTTTGAAAAAATTATGAAGTGGATTAAGATTGATAGTGATTCTTACGGAACCATCCTCACCAGCTGGTGCATCTGCGCCGTGCTTATTTTCCTTACGGCCCGGTATGTGCCCTGGCTGTGGCTGAGCATCCCCCTGTGTGCTTTCATGGTCATCTTTATGGTGTTCATTACCTGGTTCTTCCGTGTGCCCAACCGGGAAACGCCCTATGTCGATAATCATCAGCTGGTTACTTCCGTGGCAGACGGCAAAGTGGTGATTGTGGACAAGGTGTATGAAAAAGAGTACCTGAAACGGGATTGCATCCAGATTTCCGTGTATATGGACTTCTTTGACGTCCACTGCAACTTCTGGCCCATCACGGGTGAAGTAACTTACTACAAGTATCATCCCGGGAAATACCTCCTGGCCTTCCATCCCAAGTCCTCGGAACTCAACGAGCATTCCTCCTCCTGCATGAAGAACGAGTACGGAGAAATATTCTTCAAGCAAATCGCCGGCACGTTTGCCCGCCGTATCGTATGCTACTCGGAACCCGGCAAGATCGAGTACCGCGGAGACCAGTGCGGGGTCATCAAGTTCGGCTCCCGCATAGACTTGTTTGTCCCTGTGGAAGCGGATGTCAAAGTTAAGGTGGGAGACAAAGTCCGCGCCGTAGAATCTGTGCTGGCTATTCTGCCCGATCCGCAGTAATCAGCTCCACAAGTTTAGCTACCGCCTCGTCCTCGGGTATATGCCTGAGGACGGGTTCTTTTTTCCGGTAAAGCGTTACCTTTCCGGCGCCTTCGCCCACATAACCGTAGTCGGCATCGGCCATTTCTCCGGGGCCATTGACAATGCAGCCCATCACGGCAATCACCACATCCTTGAAGCCGGCCGTAGCGGCCTTTACCTTGTTAAAGGTGTTTTCCAGGTCATACAGCGTACGGCCGCAGCCGGGACAAGCGATGTACTCCGCTTTGTAGAAACGGCGCCTGCAGGCCTGTAAAATCTCGTCCTTGAGGTATTCGTCCTCCAGGGGAATGTCGTCCACCTCATGGTTGAGCAGGGGAGCCCCCCAGTCACAGGCGGCCTTCAGGAGAGCTGCTTCGCGGTCGGAGAGAGATGCCCGATCAGGTCGGGCATGACGCCCGTCATTGCCGGCCACGAACGCATTGTCATTGCCGGCTACGACCGGCAATCCATACCGATGGGCCAGGTACTGCGCCACGGGAATCTCCTTGGCCGGATCTTCGGTAAGAGAGACGCGAATGGTATTGCCGATACCTTCGCTCAGCAGCGTGGAAATGGCCACGCAGGACTTGATGCGGCCGCTGTCGCCGTTGCCGG
>CAMZCW010000094.1 GCA_947305045.1 uncultured Bacteroidales bacterium
TGGCAGGGGAGATTGCAGGAAGCCTGGGCGTAAGCATCAGTTATGTCCCCACCTCATGGCCAACCTTGTCAGCAGATGTCCAGAAAGCGGAACTGTTTGACTTCGCCATCGGCGGAATCACAATCACGGATGTTCGGCAGGAGACCATGGACATGTCCGAAGGTTACCTTTGCAACGGTAAGACCATCCTCTGCCGGAGGGAAGATGCGTCAAAATACAAGACGCTCAAAGACCTCAATAAACCGGATGTCCGGGTGATGGTCAATCCGGGAGGCCTCAACGAGACGTTCGCCCGGGAGAATCTTCCCCTGTGTACTCTAATTGTTTATGGGAAGAATGAGGATATCCCAGACCAAATAGCAGAGGGGGAGGCCGATGTGATGATTACAGAAATCACGGAGGCTCCTTGGTACGTCAATAACGATACCAGGCTCTCGGCCCCGCTTCTGGACCAGCCTTTCAGCAGAGGGCAGATAGGCGTCCTGATGCGGAAAGGGCAGGATGATCTTCTGGAGAAGGTTAACGAGATAATCCGGGAAATGAAATCAAATGGAAAGCTCAAGGGCCTTCATGACAAATATGGCCTGATTTACGGATATTGATTGCGACCCGTGAATTCTCGCATAAACACCATAAAAACACAGACTCTCAATACACGAGTTATGCAACACTGCGAATCTATTAACCTGGACGAATACCGGCAGTCAGGAGAAGGGGGGACCGCCATTACCTATAAGCACAACAGCCGCAATTCCCTTGCAAAGCTCTACAAGAGCGGTTTTGAGGCCGATATGGCCATTGAAGAGTTTAAGGTGGCGCAGGCCGTTTATGACCTGGGTATCCCTACCCCTAAACCCTACAGGCTTGTCACGGACGGCGAGCGCCTAGGAGCAGAGTACGAGTTCATCTCCGGGAAGCGTTCTTTTGCCCGCATCTTGTCTCAGGAGCCGGAGAAGATGCCTGAGCTCGTCGAGGCCTTTGCCAAGGCCGCCATGGAGCTGCACGCCACAGCTGCCGACACTGACAGAATCCCCGCTATCAGGGAAGTGCTGCACTCGTTCTATCTCTGCAGCGATGCCGTGACATCGGAGTACAGGAAGCGCGCCTTGGCTTTCCTTGACAAGATTCAGGAGCCCTCCACCTGTGTCCATGGAGACTTCCACATAGGCAATATCATCACGGACGGGAATCATACGCTATGGATTGATATCGGCGAGTTCGGCTATGGAGCTCCCGAGTGGGACCTGGGCTGGTTCTGGACCATCACTCACAATTTAGGAGATAATCGGGCCGATTTCCTTCTGCATCTTACCCAGGAGACCCTGGTCTCATTCTGGGACGCTTTTCTTCCGGCTTACCTGGGGACGAGCGCCCCGACAGCACTTCGCGAGTACACACGTAAGATACTGGCTTATTATGCTGTGAGGGTTCCCTTTATGTTCAACCTTGTCCATCATGACAAGTTCCCCGAAGAAGGGTGTAAGTCTCTTATCGGGCTGATTCCATAATGGTTATCCGTTTTATTAAGGCAGTGGTTCTGCAAACCAGTGACACGGCGGAGCCAGGCTTTCTGTGCTCAGTTTTTTTATAGTGTCAGTGTCTGGCTTTCTCCCGGGGCGAGCAGTCGTGTCTTACCCCGGACTGGTTCATGGATGAGATTGCAGCAGAAGTAAAGAAAATGGTTAAAAATATCGACCAAGTCCTCCAGGCTTATAATTCGGCCAAAGAATCGTATATTTGTGTACCCGAAACAAAAGAACACGCAATATGAACCTCGAACAGCAAATCCAAGAAGACATCAAGGCCGCCATGAAGGCCAAAGATACCGTAGCCATGAACGCCGTACGCGCCATCAAAGGCGAAATCCTTCTCTTCAAGACCAGCGAAGGGGGAGCGAAGGAAGTCACCGACGGCGACATCCTCAAGATGATTCAGAAACTCGTGAAGCAGCGCAAGGAAGCCGCCGAGCAGTACGTTGCCGCTGGCCGTCAGGAACTGGCCGACAACGAGCTGGCCGAAGCCGCCGTCATGGAGAAATACCTCCCCAAGCAGCTTTCCGAGGCCGAAGTGGAAGCCAAGATCAAGGAAATCATCGCCCAGGTGGGCGCCTCCTCGGTCAAAGACATGGGCAAGGTGATGGGCGCCGCCAATAAAGCCCTTGCCGGTCTCTCCGACGGCCGCACCATCTCCACCATCGTCAAGAAACTCCTGAGCTAGCTTGAGACTCACCGACCTCAAAGACCTCCGCATCATCTTCATCCACGGAGTGGGGGACGGCACCCTTGCCTCAGCCATCAGCAAGGAATTGGACGAAGTCTTCGCCCTTTCCTGCACCTACACCTCTGATCCAATGGGCATCACCAACGTCACCATCAGGTAGCGCACACACTGTATTATAGAGTTAACCTAAACTATGAAAACTGGATTCAACAAACATGATATCGCACGCGACGCGTGCCAGCTCTTTGGCGCCCAGGCGCATCAGGGCTATGACTGGTGGTGGCATTCTTTCACCGGATATGATGCTGAGACAGGTGCAGCCAAACCTTTCTTCATTGAGTTTTTCCTCTGTAATCCGGCTCTAGGCGCTGATGAGCCTGTCTTCGGCCAGATTCCCGGTAAGCCTCAGAAGCCTTCCTACCTGATGGTCAAGGCCGGTGCCTGGGGTGGGGATGCCGCGCAGTTGCACCGGTTCTGGGGCTGGAAGAAAATCAAGGTAGATTGGGGCGTGCCCTTCAGCGTAGAGGCCGATGACTGTTTCCTCACTGAGGACAGCACCCACGGTCATATCCTGGTGACGGATGCCGCATCGCATCCCGAGTGGATGTGCCAAGACGGAGAGATGTCCTGGAACCTCAAGATCCGCAAGATAACGGCGTTCAACGTAGGTTTCGGGGCCGATGAGGTCTTCCGTAAGGCCGAAGCCTTCGAGATGTTCTGGCATGCCGAGGGAATGAAGTCAGAATTCGAAGGAGAGGTCATTTGGAATGGACGTCGTTACGTGGTTCGCCCCGAGGACTGCTACGGCTATGCCGATAAAAACTGGGGAAAGGATTTCACCAGCCCCTGGGTGTGGCTTTCTTCCAACAACCTCACCAGTGAGATAACTGGGAAGAAACTCAAAGACTGCGTATTCGATATCGGTGGCGGGAGGCCCAAAGTTGGCCCGATCGCACTTCCACGCAAGCTCTTGTCGGCCTTCTGGTACGAAGGAAAGCCTTACGAGTTCAACTTCTCCAAGGCCTGGACTGGCGTGCATACAGAGTTTGACTGCAAGGAGACGGATACGCAAATTATCTGGCACGTGGAGCAGCGTAGCACATCGGGACGGATGATAACAGATATTACCTGCGAAAAGAAGGACATGCTCCTGGTTAATTATGAATCTCCGGATGGAGCCAAGCGTCACACCCGCCTTTGGAATGGAGGCAATGGTATCGGCACGCTCCAGCTTTTTGATATCCACGGCCATCTGGTAGACCGTATTCACGCCGAGAATATCGGCTGCGAATACGGTGAATACAACAAATAACAATTCGCTCCGCCCGACTTGGCGGCAAACCGCCAAGCCCGTCTCCGCTATAACCGAAAGCGGGACCGCTGGCGCCAAAGCACCAACGGACCCGCCTTGTCTTGTCTATATACAGTTAGCGGAATTGTACCGCGCGCGAGAAGTAGACACGAAAAATATAAGCTTCTCGGGAAAAAAATGTAATTTTGTGATTGATATAGAAACTGATTTAACCACCTTGTAATGGACCAATACTATCGCCATTTCCGTAACGGAAAGTTATATCGCATCATTGAGACTGCCACCATCGAATCTACGGAGGAAGATGCCGTGGTTTATGAGGCCATGTACGATGACCATCGTATATGGATTCGGCCCAAAAGCAATTTCTTCGAAGAAGTCTCCTATGAGGGAAAGATGGTTCCCCGTTTCCAGCCCGTTCCCCATGAAGAGATTCAAGATGAACTTGACCAGGAGTTTAATAAAGGATTTGAGGAAATTAAAGCCCTCCACAAGCAGATGATGGACGAGATTCATGAGCTACGCGACAGCCTCCGAGAATTCGTGGACTCAATCCGTTATCCTTCTGATGACGAAAACGAGGAGAAATAATTATAGTATGCGTGCAGTAATTCAACGAGTATCCTCTGCTTCCGTCACCATTGACGGTCGCGTTAAATCGTCTATTGGCCCCGGTCTGCTGATTCTTCTTGGCATCGGCCAGGAGGACGGGCAGGAGGACATGGACTGGCTGGTTAAGAAGATTGCCGGGCTCCGGATATTCAATGACGATGCGGGTGTAATGAACCGTAGCGTAGTGGATGTGGGTGGTGAGGCTTTGGTCGTGAGTCAGTTTACGCTTATGGCGTCCACCAAGAAAGGGAATCGGCCGTCTTATATCCATGCCGCCGGTCACGAACTGGCTGTTCCGCTCTATGAACAGTTCTGTGCGGCCATGTCCGCCGCCATCGGCAGTCCGGTAGGCACCGGCGAATTCGGTGCAGACATGAAAGTAGCCCTGGTGAACGACGGTCCGGTGACCATTTGTATCGACACGAAAAACAAGGAATAGAATGAGCAATATTGACAAAATCCTCGCGTACAACCGCGAATATGTAGCCTCCAAGGGCTATGAGAAGCATTTGACGGACAAGTATCCGGACAAGAAGCTGGCCGTGCTCAGCTGCATGGATACGCGGCTTTCCGTGCTGCTGCAGGAAGCCCTTGGGCTCAAGAATGGCGATGCCAAGATTATCAAGAATGCCGGAGCTATCATCCCTTCGCCCTGGGATTCGGCCATGCGGAGCCTTATTGTGGCGGTGTACGAACTGGGCGTTACGGAGATTATGGTGGTTGCCCACACCACCTGCGGCGCCTGCCATATGAGCTTCGACCATTTCAAGGAGGAAATGCTGCATCGCGGAATCCCTGCCGCTGAACTTGAACGTTCCGATGTAGATTTGAATGTCTGGCTGGAAGGCTTCCATGACACGGAGAAATCCGTCAGGAACACTGTCTCCACCATCGTGAACCATCCGCTGATTCCATCGGATGTGACAGTACGCGGCTTTATCATCGAATCGGCCACCGGAGAATTGACAGAAGTAAAGTAATCATGGAAACACGTAAGCACCTCGCCGCAGAGAAGAAGCGACAAAACACTCACAACTGCGCCCAGAGCGTGGTTTGCACCTATTGTGATCTGGTGGGACTGGACGAGCAGACCTCACTGGACATTGCTGGTGCCTACGGGACCGGCATGGGAAACATGCAAGGGACTTGCGGTGCGCTGGTAGGGGCCGGGATGATTGTAGGCCTCGCTACCAAGGACAGGATCAAGTCCCGCGCCCGCATGAAAGAAATGATGGAGAAGTTCCAAGCGCGTAATGGCGCCACTCAGTGCCGCCTGCTGAAAGGCATCGGCACGGGTAAACCGCTCCGCGACTGCCCGGACTGCGTGGCCGATGCCTCTGAGTTTTTGGAGGAGTATTTGTGAAGCGGATAGGAGTCATGTTGCTCATACTGGCGGGTTAAAAGACTTTGCCGCGCATCATCTTTCATATCGACGTAAACAGCGCCTTTGTCAGCTGGATGGGAGCCAAACTGGTGCGCGAGGGCAAGCCGGACATCCGGCTTGTTCCGTCGGTCGTGTCCGGTGATCCGAACGACCGGCGAAGCATTGTGACGGCGGCTTCCATCCCGGCCAAGAAACTGGGCATCCGCGTCCCGGAGCCGGTGTCGATGGCCCTTCGCAAGTGCCCGAACCTGGTTATCATGCGAGGGGACTGGGAGTGGTACAAACAGTGCTCGGAGGGCTTCATCGCCATTTGCCGGAGCTACTCACCCATCCTGCAGCAGTTCTCCATCGATGAATGTTTCATTGACATGAGCCTTCGCTGTACGCCGGAGAATGCAGTTTCAGTGGCCACGCAGCTGAAGGATCAGATTAAGCATACGCTGGGCTTTACGGTGAACGTGGGTATCGGCTCCAACAAGCTCCTTGCGAAAATGGCTTCGGACTTCGAGAAGCCGGACAAGGTGCACACCCTTTGGGTCGATGAAGTGCCTGCCAAGATGTGGCCGCTTCCCGTGCGGGATCTGCTGTGGGTGGGGAAGAAGACGGAGGAACGCTTGACGGCCTATGGGATCAAGACCATCGGCCAGCTGGCTGCCATCGGAATGGGCTCACTGACTCGGCTGGTGGGTCAAAAGTTCGCCGTGCAGCTGCACGAGAACGCCAACGGCCGCGACGATTCCCCGGTGGAGACGGAGATTGCCGAGGCCAAGAGCTATAGCGCTGAACGAACGTTTCCGAAGGACCTGCTGGATCCGAAGGACATCGACCGGGCTATGTTCAACGTGGCCTGTATTGTTGCGCACCGCATTCGCCGGGACGATTTCCGGGCCTCCTGCGTGTCTATGTTTGTCAAGTACAAGGACTTTTCGGTGGCGCAGAAACAGACCACCTTGGAACAGCCCTCGGACGTTACGGCCATCATTCTCAATGCAGCCCGGAAGATGCTCCCGGAGGTTTGGGACGGTGTCACGCCCATCCGGCAGGTGGGCCTGGGCGTATCGCGCCTGACACACGAATCGGCCGTACAGATGTCCCTGTTCGAGGACCCCAAGATGGAATATTACCGGGAATGGGACCGGCAGTTTGACGAAGACCGGGCGCGGTACGAGGATGCCAAGATGCTGGCGTATGAGCGGAAGAAAAAAGACGACGCCTTGGTCTTCCACTATCCAGATGGGGAGCAGGCGCTTGCTGCGGCTAAGAAAGCAGTCAAGGGCCGTCCGTCATATCGCTTCCATCGGCAACGTTTGGAGGATGGAACGGATTGCTTTGAGGTTGTGGAAGGAAACAAAGTTCTTGAGCGGCACGTAGTTATTACAGAGAAAATTCCTCATCATTGTACCTCATTCTGGACTGCCCGTGAATAAAGGCAATGCAGGCCGGGTATACACTTACAGCCCGGGCATTCTTACCGTGTTTTGCGGCTCAATGCAAAAAACCGGACAAGGTGAAGAATAGGTTGTAAATTACTTTGTCGCTAGGCAATGGAGGGGCAAGTCAATGGATGGACAGGTAGGCGAGCGTGTCGGTGCATGCGTTTACATGCATTAAACACCTGTTTTTCACAGGTCGACACTGCTGTTATCGTCCCATTTGCTGGACCCATGACAGCACCCGAACAACAATTCGTTAAAAAAGGAGGGTGGTTAAAGCACGGGGTGTGGCCCCAGAGGCCATTCTTCTCAAGTGAGAAGAAAATTGCTCTGAAAGGCTGACGTATGCCGTGGAAATTTTGAATAGGACTCCGGTTATGCCCGATAGGCATCGCGACGAAACAAAGGCCGATAGGCTTAAGCAAAAGAACGTCCCGCCGCGTCTTAGGTTTAGGTTTACTGTACTTTCCATCTGACTCGCCACCGGCCATCTGTAGGACAGCAGGGGAGGATGTAGTCACACTTGGACTTCTTCCGCTCGATGTGCGCATTCCTGGACCGCGGGCACCCGAACATCTTTACCATCGTCCCGTTCAGGATATGCTCCGCCGTATGCATCGGCGGATACTCCTCTTTGTTATGTGCGTTCAGAATCGGCTCTTCCATGAAATAATCCATTTACTCTACGAAGATAAGCATTCTTTTCGTAATTTTGTCCTCGTGAAACTCACCGACCTCAAAGACCTCCGCGTCATTAAGAAGGACCTGGAGCCCGAACCAGAGCCGAAACCGCAGCAAAACAAGCCGCGGAAACGCTCCGTGGAGCTCAGAAGCAAGGAAGAGGAGCATGCCCGGAACGAGGGCCTTCTCAAGGGTCAGAAGGTTCGCATGATGGACACCAGCGACACGGCGACCCTTGTCGGCTTCGGTAAGGACTTCTATGAGCTTGAACTGGACGGCCTCACTATCCGCGCCGTCCGGAGTGAGTTCATTCCCGTCGATGCCGAGGAAGACCTCCGCCTCCGTAACGCCATCCCTTCCCGCAGCCACAAGGCCGACAAGGAAGTGCCCGTCTTCGAGGACAACACCGGCGACCTCACCGTTGACCTTCACATCGAGCGTATTCCCGGCAGCGACGGCATCCCCGAGTGGGCCGCCCTGGACTTCCAGATGAACTTCTTCCGGCAGGTCCTACGGAAGAATCTCAAGCACCGCGGCCGCCGCCTCATCTTCATCCACGGAGTAGGGGACGGCACCCTTGCCGCCGCCCTTCGCAAAGAGCTTGACGAAGTCTTCGCCCTCTCCTGCACCTACACCTACAGCACCCCCGGCATCACCAACGTCACCATTCGATAAATCGAGATTCCCAGTTGAAATCCAAATAAAAGGCAAAATATTTTTGACTTTTCTATTTAG
>CAMZCW010000095.1 GCA_947305045.1 uncultured Bacteroidales bacterium
GCATAGATGTTACCCTCCGAGGTGAAGCCACGTTCCAGGCACTTGTTGTAGTACTCAATGGCGCGGTCATAGTTCTTGACAGCCAGGGCGGTGAAGGCGCAGTTATAAGCGGCGTCATCGTTGCGCACCGAGCAGGGAGGGACAGCAGACCAGTCCGCCGCGCCCTTGAACAGGTCGCTGGCCTTGGCCATGTCACCCAGCTGGTAGGCGGTGAAAGCGTCGTTATAATAGTGGTTCACCACTTCCTGCAGCTTGGGATCCACATCCTTGTCCTTGGCACCCAGCTCGAAAGCCTTTGCATAAGCGGCGGCCGCCTCACCCAGCAGGTCACCGGCGACGGACGGCCTGGTCACTTCCACGATAGCCAGTACGCCGGCCTCGTTGAAGTAAACATTCACATGGGAAAGCGCGTGTTTCTCATACTTGGCTCCCTGAAGGGTCACGTTGGTAACGGCAGAAGCTTTCTCCTTGTTCATCAGGGTGAAAGTAGCCTTGTCGATACCCGTGCTCAGATTGGCAGTGGGATTGGCGTATGCGGCCAGATAGGCCTTGCCCAGATTCATCCAGGTAGCCGGCTTGGCGCCCTTTTTGGCATCCTTGCTGGCTTCCAGAGCCTTATCTACCCCCTTCTGCAGGTCTGCATCGGGCTTTTGTGCATATGCCAGCTGCATGGAGCAAACCAGCGCTAAAGCAAAAAACAGTTTTTTCATACGATAAAATGGTTAATTAGTTATTCATTGTCCGGAGTATCATTCGCAATATCTGTGCCTTCCGGTGCAGGAAGTTCTGTTCCCTCGGCAGCCTGGCTTTCTTCTTCGTCGCTGTGGGCCACTACGGATACGGCTGCAATGGCGTCTTTTTCACGAATATTGATGAGTTTGACCCCCTGTGTAGCACGCCCGGCCACGCGGATGGTGGAAACAGGCATACGGATGGTCATGCCGCTGCGGCAGATAATCATGAGATCATCCTCATCCGTTACGTTCTGGATAGTTACCAGAGCGCCGGTCTTTTCCGTGATATTCAGGGTTCTCACGCCCTTGGCGCCGCGGGAAGTCTGGCGGTAATCCTGCGGATCCGAGCGCTTGCCGTAGCCGTTTTCAGAAACGGCCAGTACCTGGCGCTTGGCGGCGTCTTCCGCCTGGGGATCCTGGCAGACAACACCCACCACGTAATCTCCTTCCGCGAGATTGATGCCACGCACACCGGTGGAGGTGCGGCCCATGGCACGGGCCTCGGCCTCGTCGAAGCGGACGCAACGGCCTCCGTGGGCGGCAATCATGATGTTGCAGCGGCCGTTGGTGAGGAGGGCGGCCAGCAACTCGTCGTCCTCGCGGATGTTGATGGCATTCACGCCATTGGTGCGCGGGCGGGAGTAGGCTTCCAGGGAAGTCTTCTTCACCACGCCGTTGCGGGTGAACATCATGATGTAGTTGTTGTTGATAAATTCCTCGTCCTTGAGCGTTTTCACATTCAGGTATGCGCGTACGCTGTCATCCGGGTCTATCATGAGGATGTTCTGGATGGCGCGGCCCTTGGAGGTGCGGTTGCCTTCCGGAATTTCATAGACCTTGAGCCAGTAGCACTTGCCCTTCCGGGTGAACAGCAGCATGGTGCTGTGGGTATTGGCAATGTAGATGTGCTCGATGAAGTCTTCGTCGCGCGTGGCACTGCCCTTCATGCCCACGCCGCCGCGGTTCTGGGTGCGGAACTCGGTGAGCGGGGTGCGCTTGATATAGCCCAGGTGACTGATGGTGATGACCTGGTCTTCATCGGCATAGAAGTCCTCCGGGTTGAATTCGTCCTCCGAGAGGGTGATTTCCGTGCGGCGGGCATCTCCGTAGCGGGCCTTGAGGTCCTGGGTTTCCGCCTTCACCACATTGAACTGTTCCTCAACGGAAGCGAGGATTTGGTTGCAGCGCTCGATGAACTTCATGAGGTCATCGTATTCTGCCTGCAGTTTTTCACGCTCCAAGCCAACCAGCTGACGCAGGCGCATTTCCACAATGGCGGCGGCCTGAACATCCGTGAACTGGTAGCGGTCCACCAGCATCTGGCGGGCTTCGTCAATGCTCTTGGCCTCATAGCGGATAATATGAACAATTTCATCGATGAGGTCCATCGCCTTGAGGAGGCCTTCCAGGATGTGGGCGCGCTTGAGGGCTTTGTCCAGCTCAAATTTGGTGCGGCGCACGACAACCTCGTGGCGGAAGTCCACGAACTCCTTGATGATTTCCTTGAGGCTGAGGGTGCGGGGACGGCCTTTCACCAGCGCCACGTTGTTGAACGAGAAGCTGGACTGGAGCGGGCTGTATTTGAACAGCATGTTAAGCACCACGCCGGAGTTGGTTCCCTGCTTGAGACGGATGACCACGCGGGTTTCTCCGCGGGAGCTTTCATCGTTGATATAGGAAATGCCCTCTACCTTCTTTTCCTCTGCCAGCTGGGCGATTTTCTCAATCATCTCACGCTTGTTCACCATGTACGGGATTTCCGTCACCACAATGGTTTCACGGCCGTGTTCGTCCACTTCGATTTCCGTCTTGGAGCGGATGACCACGCGGCCGCGGCCGGTTTCATAGGCCTCCTTGATGCCGGAAACGCCCATCACAATGCCGCCTGTAGGGAAATCCGGACCTTTGATATAGCGCATGAGCTCATCCGTGGTAATTTCCGGATTGTCGATATACGCGCAGATGGCATCGCAGCACTCCCCGAGGTTGTGGGGCGCCATGTTGGTGGCCATACCTACGGCAATACCCGATGCGCCGTTCAGGAGCAGCAGCGGGGCCTTGGTGGGCAGGACGGTGGGTTCCTCCAGGGTGTCGTCAAAGTTGAGGGTCATGTCCACGGTGTCCTTGTCCATGTCTCCCAGCACGTCTTCCGCCATTTTCTGGAGTTTGGCTTCCGTGTAACGCATGGCGGCCGGCGAGTCACCGTCCACCGAGCCAAAGTTGCCCTGGCCCTTTACCATGGGATAACGCTGGTTCCATTCCTGGCCCAGGCGCACCATGGCGTCATATACGCTGGAGTCTCCGTGGGGGTGGAACTTACCCATGACTTCACCCACGATACGGGCGCTCTTCTTGGTTTGGCCGTTAAAGCTCAGGCCCATGTTGTCCATGCCGAACAAAACACGGCGCTGGACGGGTTTAAGGCCGTCGCGGGCGTCCGGCAGGGCACGGGAAACAATCACCGACATGGAGTAGTCGATATACGCGGTGCGCATTTCGTGGTCTATCTCCACCTGCTCGATGTAGCCGGTTCCGGGCACCTGCTCCAACTGATTCTTCTCTTCGTTATTGTCCATTTTATTGAATGATTTTACTTGTCTTTATAAACATACAAAGATAAGCAAAAAAAATGATTCCGTCAACCCTAAAACGGGCTTATTTTGACGATACGTCCACCCAGCGGATATCACTGTCCCGGCGCCACCAGGTAAGCTGGCGCTTGGCGTAATGACGGGTGCTGGCCTGGATGTGCCGGACGGTGGTTTCCAGATCATATTTTCCGTCGAAGTACTCGAAGAATTCCCGGTAGCCTACAGTTTGCAGGGCAGGCAGGTCCCGGTGCGGCAGCATAGCGCGGGCCTCCCCTTCCAGACCGTCCGCCACCATCTGCTCCACCCGGGCATTGATACGCTCATACAGCTGCTCCCGGGGCCGCTCCAGGCCGGTTTTCACAATGGTGAAGTCCCGCTGCTTGAAACTGCGCGTCTTGAAGGAGGAAAACGGCTGGCCGGTATACATGCTCACCTCCAGGGCACGCACGACGCGCTGCCCGTTGTTCATGTCCAGTTCCTCATAGGAAACGGGATCCAGCTCCTTTAACTGCTGGGCCAGTACCTCCACGCCTTCTGTCTGCAGACAGTCCATCAAATGCCGGCGCAGTTGCAGGGGCACTTCCGGAAAATCGTCCAGCCCATAACAAAATGCGTCGATGTACAACATGGAACCGCCGCACATCACCAGGTGCTCGTGGCCTTCCGCAAACAGGCGGTTCACCAGTTCCAGCGCCTCCATTTCATAGATGCCTGCGGTATAGCTGCGCGTAATGGGCACCGTGCCGATAAAATAATGCTGCACCGCCGCCAATTCCTCTTTCGAGGGCGCAGCAGTGCCGATAGTAAGTCCCTGGAAAATTTGGCGGGAATCGCAGGAAATCACGGGAGAACCCACCTCAAGGGCGCGCGCAATGGCATAGCCGGTTTTGCCGACAGCGGTGGGGCCCAGTATAATCTCCAGCGTATGGGGCATCTCTATTCTTCGCCCTCGTCAAAGATTTCCTTGCCGTCTTCGTCTTCTTCCTCTTCTTCGTCGTCGAAGTCTTCGTCATCCAGGTCATCGTCTTCTTCTCCGGGAAGATGACGCTGGCGGTCCGGAAGGTCCTCGAAGGCCACGTAGCCGTTCTCGAACTCGATGGGATTGGGGCCTTTGCTCTCCGCCAGCTGCGGGAAATCCGGCTGGACGGCGATGCCCTCCACCTCTCCTTCGATAGTGATGTTCACACTCTTGCGATTGGTGACATCATAAAAATACACAAAGTCCGTAGCGCCGGCCTTGATGGCCTTTTCCAGAGAGGTCTGATCCACGGTTCCGGAGCCCAGGTCGAACAGGCCGTAACGACCCACCACGGAGCCGGTTACATCCAACGCCTTGAACATGATGATGGCGTCCTGGGGAAACTCAAGATCGGCCCGGAGCTGCTTATGAAGGGTGTACAGCGTGGTGGCGCCGTGCACATTATATACTCTGAAAAAACCCTTGATGCCCGAGAGGGTCACTCGCAGTTTGAATACCATACTCTTAACGCTTCTTTTTTCGGCAACACAAATATACGGCTTTTTTCCCGTTCCGTTGCAAATTATTGTAAAAATCACTACATTCGTGTCGATGGAAGCATTTGACGCATATCGTTCCCTGGCGGCGCCGTCGGAAGGCCTTTTCAAGGACAACGGCTCCCGCTTTATCGCCCTGGCCTACCCCGTAGAGACGGAGGAGGAGGTGAAATCCATCGTCGCTTCCCTCAGAAAGGAATACCACGACGCCCGGCATCACTGCTACGCTTACAGACTGGGCTATCAGGGAGATGTCTTCCGCGCCAGCGACGACGGAGAACCCGCAGGCAGCGCCGGGCGGCCCATTCTGGGCCAGATAGACTCCGCCGGCCTGAGCGACGTCCTGGTGGTAGTGGTGCGCTATTTCGGCGGCATCAAACTGGGCATTCCGGGGCTCATCCGGGCCTACAAAACCTCCACGGCCGATGCCATCGGGAGCGGACAAATCGTCACCAAAATTGCCGGCAAAAACTTCAAGGTCCATTTTGAATACCTGGCCATGAATGCCGTCATGAAGGTGCTCAAGGACATGGACATCCAGCCGCGGGCGCAGGACTTTGGGGAAAGTTGCACGCTGGAAGTGCGGGTGCGGCTGTCCGCCGTGGCGGATTTTAAAAACCGCGTGGAAAATTACGCAAAATTGGAAGAAATATAGGTTTTGTCAATAAAAAATCTTAACTTGCAAGACCATAATTAATACACTTTATTTTAACACATCATGTCTAAAAAAGTTCATGTTTTCAATGCCGGCCCCTGCCTGTTGCCGCAGGTTGCCATCGACCATACCATCGAGGCCTTAAAAGACTTCAGCGGTACCGGAGTATCCCTGCTGTCCATCAGCCACCGCACCAAGGAGTGGGATGCCGTAATGGACGAGTGCCGCGCCCTGTGGAAGGAACTCCTCCATATTCCGGACACGCACGAGGTCGTGTTTCTGGGCGGCGGCGCATCGCTGCAGTTCCTGTACGTGGCCATGAATTACCTGGAGAAGAAAGCGGCCTACCTGGACACCGGCGTATGGGCCCACAAGGCCCTCGTAGAGGCCCAGGGCATTGGCGAGGCCTATGCCATCGCCTGCTCCAAGGACAAGAACTATTCCTATATTCCCAAGGGCTTCGAGATCCCCGCAGACCTGGACTACCTGCACATCACCACCAACAACACCATTTACGGCACGGAAATCAAGGAGGATATGGACTGCCCCTGCCCGCTCATTGCCGATATGTCCTCGGACATCATGTCCCGCCCGGTAGACGTGAGCAAGTATGACCTTATCTATGGCGGCGCCCAGAAGAACGTGGGCCCGGCCGGCGTTATCTTCGCCATTATCCGCAAGGAGTCCCTGGGCCGCGTAACGCGCCACCTGCCCACCATGCTCAACTACCAGACCCACATTGACAAACTTTCCATGTTCAATACCCCGCCTGTGTTCGCCATCTATGTGATGAACGAGACCCTCAAGTGGATCAAGAGCGTGGGCGGCGTAGAGGCCATCCAGAAAATCAATGAGAAAAAGGCCCAGTTGCTGTACGACGAAATTGACCGCAACTCCCTGTTCACCGGCACCGCCGCCAAGGAGGACCGTTCCCTCATGAACGTATGTTTTGTCATGGCTCCCGGCAAGGAAGAGCTCCAGGACGAATTCTTCGCCTTTGCCAAAGAGCGCGGCATGATTGGCATCAAGGGTCACCGCAGCGTAGGCGGTTTCCGCGCTTCCCTGTACAATGCCTGTCCCATCGAGAGTGTCCAGGCCCTGGTAGATTGCATGAAAGAATTTGAAGCCCTGAAAAAATAATGAACATTTTATTAGCCACCCAAAAGCCTTTCGCCGCCGCTGCGGTGAAAGGCATTACCGATATCCTGGAGGCCGCCGGCCACAAGGTTAGCAAACTGGAAAAATATGCCCAGCAGAGCGACTTTGTCGCCGCCGTGGCAGACGCCGAAGCCCTCATCATCCGTTCGGACAAAGTAACGGAGGAAGTGATGGCCGCCGCCCCCAAGCTCAAGATTGTGGTGCGTGCCGGCGCCGGCTTCGACAATGTGGACCTTGCCGCCGCTACCGCCCGCGGTATTGTGGTCATGAACACCCCGGGACAAAATTCCAACGCCGTAGCGGAACTGGCCCTGTGCCTGATGATTTTCATGGCCCGCACCCAGCTCACCCCGGCCACCGGGTCGGAGCTCCTGGGTAAACGGCTGGGCGTACAGGCCTACGGCAATGTGGGTCGCCTGGTGGGCCAGAAAGCCAAGGCCCTGGGCATGGAAATCTGCGCCCTGGACCCGTTCCTCACGGACGAGCAGATTATTGCCGGCGGCGCCACGCCCGTCCACTCCGTGGAAGAGCTCTATGCCGCATCGGACTACCTGTCCATCCACATCCCGGCCCTTCCCGCCACCATCAAAAGCATCGGCTATGACCTTATTACCAAGATGCCTAAAGGCGCCACGCTGGTGAACACGGCCCGCAAGGAAGTCATTGACGAAGAAGGCCTTATGAAGGCCCTGGAAGAACGTGAAGACCTGAAATATGTCACGGACGTAATGCCGGACAACTACGCCGCCCTGCAGGAAAAGTTTGGCACGCGCGTATTCGCCACGCCCAAGAAGATGGGCGCCCAAACAGCGGAAGCCAACGTGAACGCCGGCCTTGCCGCCGCCCGCCAGATTGTAGACTTCTTTGCAACAGGCAATCGTAAATTCCAAGTAAACAAATAGTTATGGTACGAGTAAAACCCTTTGCGGCTATTCGCCCGCCCAAGAATCTGGTAACGGAAGTTGCCGCTCCCCCGTATGACGTCCTCAACTCCGAGGAAGCCCTGGCCATGGCCGGTGAAAAGAGCCTCCTGCACATTACCAAGCCGGAAATTGACTTCTCCCCCATCGCCGGCGAGCACGAGCAGCGCACCTACGACAAAGCCGTGGAGAACTTCAAGGCCTGGAAAGAGAAAGGCTGGCTGGTACAGGACGACAAAGAAAAGTACTATGTGTACGCCCAGACCATGGGCAGCCGCACCCAATTCGGCATCGTCCTCTGTGCCCACACCGACGATTACGCCAGTGGCATTATCAAGAAGCACGAGCTCACCCTCAAGCCCAAGGAAGACGACCGCATGATCCACGTGCGCATCCAGAACGCCAATATTGAGCCCGTCTTCTTTGCCTTCAAGGACCACGCGGAGCTCAACGACATCATTGCCAAGACAGCCGCCGGAGAGCCGGAATACAAGTTCGTGGACGAGAATAGTTTCACCCACACCTTCTGGGTAATTGACGATGACGCCACCATTGCCCGCATCACGGAAATCTTCACCAAGGACATCGACGCGTTTTATGTGGCCGACGGCCATCACCGCACGGCTGCCGCCGCCCGCGTGGGCGCAGAGAAAAAGGCGCAGAACCCGCACCACACCGGCAACGAGGAGTACAATTACTTCATGGCCGTCTGTTTCCCGCAGAGCCACCTGGCCATCATCGACTACAACCGCGTGGTAAAAGACCTCAACGGCCTGAGCACCAAGGA
>CAMZCW010000096.1 GCA_947305045.1 uncultured Bacteroidales bacterium
GGCTCCGTAAGCTGGGCCCCGGCCCGCATGGACCTGCAGACGCTTCCCAATTCCGTGTGCTCGGACCCGGCGCCGTGGAGCATCCAGCTGGTCTCCCATGAGCCCCGCCACCAGGCGCAGCTGCAGATGGGAGAACGAAAGTATTTCAAGGCCTTCCGCTACATTATCGGCCAGGCATGGCATCCCGTGGCCTATCAGGTTTTTCTGGGACATGCGCTGGGAGAAGGCGATGCCGTCACGGTGGAAACCGGCCTGTGGAACGGCACCCGCGCCCGCACGGCGGATTTCCTGAACTATTACCGTGTCGCACTGGACCAGGGAGACTACCGCAACTGGTTCCGCTGGCGCTATGACTCCTTCAAGCACTTCACGCCGGACCATTACAAAGTGGGGTACCTCACCGTGGCCGGTTCCCGCCTCCTGACCGGAAATCCCACCATCATGCATGAGAACGCGCAGAACGCCAGCAAACGGCCCTGGCTCCTTTCCCACAGCTTCCGTAGCACACTCAAACGCAACGGTTTCCCGCACTTTAACGACGCCTTTCGCGCCATCCTGGATACGGTGAACCACGCTTGGCAGGCCGATGCCATCGCCCGCGGACCGCTTATCCCGCAGGAGCAGTTTACCCCCGACGCGGCGCATCCCGTCTTTTACTGCTCGACCCAAATGGACAGCAACGGCACCCTTTTCGCCCTGCGCGACGGATTTACGTATGCGCCGGAACTGGTGGCTATCCGGGACGGAATCGTGCGGCATGTCGCTTATATAAACGGGATGGATACGTCGCTTGCGTATGACCCCAACCTGAATCGGCTCTACTTCATGGAAGCGCGTTCGCATCCGCGCTGGAAGCTCGCCGGAGAGCGCGTTGTGGCCTATTATGACCTGGGCACCGGGAAGCTGCATGACCTTGCCACCGGGCACCATTACCAGAATGCACAGCCCTCGGGAGACGGCTCGCGCATTGCCGTGGCGGAATATATGCCCGGCGGGGAGAACTACGTGGTGCTGTTATCGGCACGGGATGGTTCCGTGCTGGCCCGTACGCGCGTCCCGGACGGCTTCCAGCCCACGGAATTCGGCTGGATAGGGGATACGCTGTACACATCGGCCATCTCTGTAGGCGGCTACGGCATTTACCAGGTGGTGCCCCAGTGGCAGGAAATCCTGGCACCAAGCATCCAGAAGGTGACCAATCTGGGCGGCAACGAAGACTACCTGGAGTGGGTATCGGACCCCACCGGCACCAACGAATTTTATCGTTTCTATCCCTCCACCGGACGGCTTTTGCAAATGACCAGCAGCCGTTATGGCGTAGTGGACGTGATTACGGACGATAAAGACATGATCGCGACCACCACCACCCTCAACGGCGAGCACCTTTTCCGCACGCCGCTGGATTCCCTAAGGCCGCGGGAGGTGCGTTTTGCCGATGTAGCCCCGCATTTCCTTGCCGATACCATCACCGCGCAGGAACAGGCGCTGGGGCCGGGGCCGGACTTATCCCAGCCCGTTGCGCTCAGCAAGCCCAAACGCTACTACAAGTGGGGAAACCTGCTGCGGCTGCATTCCTGGCTGCCGCTGTATGTGAACTACGATGCCGTGAAGGATGGTTCCATGGACTTTACCTACAAAACGGCTTCTATCGGCCTTACGGGCTTTTTCCAAAATTCCCTGGGGACGCTGTACGGCATGGCGGGATACAGTCTCCACCGCAGTCCGGACAACCGGGCCAACTGGCGGAACGCCTTTCATGCCAAACTGGTATATGCGGGGCAGTATCCGGTCTTTGAGGCCTCGCTGGACCTGGGAGACCGGGCCGCCCGGCATGTGTTCCTGAACCGTTTTGCCGATGGCGCCAAGCAGGAATTAGGCACGGGGTATTACCTTCGGAACGCACCGCTGGTGGAGGTTTCCGCACGCGTGTATGTGCCGCTCTCCTGGCACAAATATGGTCTCAATTACGGCTTTGTACCCCAGGTGCGGTATACCCTTACCAACAACTGGCTCTCTACCGAGCCCGTTTTGTGGGAGGCCCCGGACCGCTTCGAAGGCTTGCCCGCCCATTATAAACTGGCCGGCATGGGGGGTGACGCTTCCGTGCTCATGCAGCGCTTCAGTGCATCGGCCCGTGGCTATGTCACCTTGCCCCGGGAGGAGAATCAAGTCTTTCCCCGCTGGGGCATTGGCCTGGAGGCGGGCGGTTCCTTCCGTCCTTCGCTGGATAAGGTGTTCATGCCCAGTATCTTTGGCTATCTGTACGGGTATTTGCCCGGCTTCTCCCGCACGCAGGGTATCCGCCTCACCGCCATGGTGCAGCAGCAGCTCACCCCGGGCACCGGACTGTATTTCGGGGAGCTGGGAGCCAATGTGCTCCCGCGCGGTTTTGAAAGTGATGCCCTTCAGGCGGTGGCCCAGGCCAGCCCCTTCCAGTTTAAGCTGACGGCCGACTATGCCATCCCCATCTATGTGGGAGACTGGTACATCCCCGGGGTGGCCCACATCCGCAACTTTGTGCTCACCCCGCACGGGGACTACATGGGCCTCTCCGGCGGCAATCTCTGGAGCGCCGGAGCAGACTTCACGGCAGAGCTGACCAAACTCATCCTGCCCTTCAACTCTTCTCTGGGGGTTTCCTTCAGCTACCTTGGCGGCTCTTTCTACGCTGGCAGCGGCCAGGAGCGACCTTGGTCTGTGGAGCTCATCTTTGGCATGGACTTCTAATCCGGCCCTCATCCCTGTTTCGGGCTCTTTTTGAGGACTCGTTTGGGCCCTCTCGTCCTTGCTTTGGGCCGTTTTTGAGGACGAAACTACTCTCCCCTGGACGTTAAAGCACAGTATAGTGGCTCAGAGCGTATTCTGGCAGGGGTCGATGTGCTTTAATGAACCCCGGGGAGGGTGATTAAAGCACAGTATAGTGGCTCAGAGCGTATTTTGGCAGAGGTCGGTGTGCTTTAATGGACCCCGGGGAGGGTGAGCTTTAACGGGATAGACAAGGGGAGGGCATTGGGGAAATGAAAATAATTGCGTACATTTGTAGTATGCGACAGTACCTAGACCTCCTGCAACATATCCGGGAACACGGTGCCATGAAAGAAGACCGCACCGGGACGGGCACCCAGAGTGTGTTCGGCTACCAGATGCGGTTCAATCTGGCCGATGGTTTTCCGCTCCTGACCACCAAAAAAGTGCATCTTAAGTCCATTATCTATGAACTTTTGTGGTTCATTTCCGGCGACACCAACGTGCACTGGCTGCAGGAGCATGGGGTCACTATTTGGGACGAATGGGCCGGCCCGGACGGAGAACTGGGACCGGTGTACGGTCACCAGTGGCGTTCCTGGCCCGCGCCGGACGGGCGCAGCATCGACCAGCTGGGCCAAGTGATTGAGCAAATCAAGCGTAACCCGGACTCCCGCCGCCTGCTGGTGAGCGCCTGGAACCCCGGGGAGGTGGACCGCATGGCTCTCCCTCCTTGCCATTGCCTGTTCCAGTTTTATGTGGCCGATGGCAAACTCTCCTGCCAGCTGTATCAGCGCAGCGCAGACGTTTTCCTGGGTGTGCCGTTCAACATTGCCTCCTATGCCCTCCTCACCCTTATGATTGCCCAGGAGTGCGGCCTGCAGCCCGGTGAGTTTATTCACACGACGGGGGACACCCACCTGTACAGGAACCATTTTGAGCAGGCGGCTCTGCAGCTGACCCGGGAGCCGCGGAAACTGCCCGTCATGCGCCTGAACCCGGAGGTGAAGTCCGTCTTTGACTTCAAGTACGAGGACTTCACGCTGGAAGGGTACGACCCCTGGCCGGCCATCAAGGCGCCGGTGGCGGTGTGAGATACGCTCGCTCCGCTCGATGTACAAAAGGGCACATAGAATGACTAAATAGAAGCTATGCAAAAGTGTTTAATCGTGGCCGTGGGCCAGAACCATGAAATTGGCGTGAAGGGTGCCTTGCCTTGGCACATCTCCGCCGATTTACAATATTTCAAGCGCACCACCAGGGGTTTTCCCGTGATCATGGGACGCACCACGTATTTTTCCCTGCCCGTTCGGCCGCTGCCGGGGCGCAAGAATATCGTCCTGAACCTGGGCGGAGACCCTATCCCTGAGGTTACCTGCGTGTACTCCTTCGAGGAGGCGTATGCGGCGGCAGAGGCTACCGGCGCGGAAAAGTGCTTTGTCATGGGCGGCGCATCCGTGTACAAGGCCGCCCTGCCGGAGATGGACCTGCTGTACATCACCCATGTGCATGCGTCCGTTCCCGAGGCCGATGTCTTTTTCCCCGCCATCGACCCGCAAATCTGGGAGCGGGAGAGTACCTCGGAAACCTTCACGGACCCGGAAACCGGCTATGAGTTTGAATTTGTGATTTATCGAAAAAGAATATGATTACCAAGGAGTTATGGGGCACTTTGCCCGGCGGAAAAGACGTTTTCCTGTACACCCTCAAAAATGCATCGGGCGCGTATGTGCAGCTCGCGAGCATCGGCGCGGCCATCGTCCGCATTGTGGTGCCGGACCGCGACAGCAAGCTGGAGGACGTGGTTATCGGCTATAAAAATCCGGCCGATTACCTGGCCGACGGTCCCTGCTGCGGGAAAATTCCCGGGCGTTTTGCCAACCGTATCGGCAAGGGAAAATTCACCTTGGACGGCGTGGAATATACCTTACCCATCAACAACGGTCCCAACCACCTGCACGGCGGCCCGGACGGCTTCCAGAACCAGGTTTGGGAAAGCCGTATAGAGGGCGATGCCGTGGAATTCATGTATTTTTCGGCCGATGGTGAGGCCGGCTACCCCGGCAACCTGAAGGTGGTGGCACACTACTCCTGGGGGGAAGACAACTCCCTCAAGCTGGTGATGACCGCCGAAACCGATAAACCCACCGTGGTGAACCTCACCAACCACGTGTACGTGAACCTGGACGGAGAGGCTTCCGGCAGCGTTCTTAAGCACAAGCTGGAGCTCAACGCCTCCCAGTGGCTGCCCACGGACGAGACACTCATCCCCGTCGGCGAACCGCAGGATGTGGCCGGCACACCCATGGACTTTGTGGAGGCCAAGGAGATCGGCCAGGATATTCAGGCCGATTTCCCCGCGCTCAAATATGGCAAGGGCTACGACAATTGCTATCTGATCGATGGTGCCATGCCCGGACAGCTTTGCTCCGCGGCAGAGTTATGGGGTGCTACTTCCGGCCGCCACATGGAAGTGCTTACCACCCAGCCCGCCGTGCAGGTGTACACCGGCAACTGGCTGGTGGGCTGCCCTGCAGGCAAGACGGGCCGCGCATACCAGGACTACGACGCCGTGGCCATTGAGTGCCAGCACTGCCCGGACTCTCCCAACCGGCCGGACTTCCCCTCCACCGTCCTTCGCCCCGGCGAAGTGTTCGAGGAAGCCATCATCTGGGCCTTTGACGCCAGGTAGAGGTATCATTCCTTGTCATACCTTAAGTGTATCTCCTTCCCCGGAGATGCTTTTGGTGTTGCCATGGGGTCCTCCCCATTTACATCACCCTCCTTCCCGGGGTTCGTTAAAGCACACCAACCCCTGCCAGAACACGCTCTGAGCCACTATGCTGTGCTTTAATCACCCTCACAGGGACCCGTTAAAGCACACCGAACCCCGCCAGAATATGCTCTGAGCCACTATGCTGTGCTTTAATCACCCTCACAGGGACCCGTTAAAGCACACCGAACCCCGCCAGAATACGCTCTGAGCCACTATGCTGTGCTTTAATCACCCCCCAGGGACCCGTTAAAGCACACCAACCCCTGCCAGAATATGCTCTGAGCCACTATGCTGTGCTTTAATGGATGGACGGAAGGGAGGGAAGACGCAAGCCGGGCCTGCTGCCGCCACGGTCTGAGCCCAAAATGCGCCCGTGGCGGGACCGAAGAAACATGGAACGGAAGGAAGCCCGCTACAGGAACAAATTGCTCACAAACACCACCACAATGCCTACAGGGGCCAGGTAGCGCATGAGGAAGTACACCGCTCCGAAGAGGCGCACGTTGCAGGTGCCGCCGTTGGTGAGCTCGTCGCGGACATCGGCCCGGGACATCCACCAGCCCACAAAGAGGGTGAACGCCAGGCCGCCCAGCGGCATGAGCCAGTTGGAGCAGAGGGCATCCAGGAGATCGAAGAAACTGAGCCCCAGCACCTTAACGCCCGCCAAAGGCCCAAACGACAGCGAGCAGAGAAGTCCCAGCAGCCACACGCCCAGCGACAGCAGCAACGTAGCGCGACGCCGGTCCATTCCCTTTTGGTCCACCAGGTACGCCACGCCTACCTCCAGCATGGAGATGGCCGATGTGAGCGCCGCCGCCAGGATGGATAGGAAAAACGCCACTGACACCAGCGTGCTCACAATAGGCAGCCCCTGGGACATTTTATGGAAGATGTATGGCAAGGTCTGGAACACCAGGCCCGGTCCGGACCCGGGTTCAAACCCGGCCGCAAACACCGCCGGCATCACGGCAAACGCTGCCACCAGCGCAAACACCAGGTCGCTCACCGCCGTTCCTACACCGGACGCTACCAGATTCTCCTCCTTTTTCACATACGACGCGTAGGTGAGCACCGTACCCACCCCCAGCGAGAGGGAGAAAAAAGCCTGGCCCAGCGCTGCGGCATAGGCATCGGCCGTCAGTTTGGAAAAATCCGGCTTCACCAGGTATTCCACGCCGGACCAGGCACCCGGCAAGGTCAGCGAATACACTACAATTAAAAGAATGAGCCCCAACAGCACCGGCATGGCCACCTTGGAAAAGCGTTCAATGCCGTTTTTGATGCCGTCAAGGACGATACCCGCCACCATCGCCATAAAGAGCGTATGCGACAGGATGGGCTGCCAGGTGGAAGAGATGAACCGGCTGAAGTAGCCTACCACCTCCGACTCGGACACATCGCCGGTAATATTGAACGACAGCGCCTTGAACAGGAACTGTACGCTCCAGCCGCCCACCACGGAGTAGTAGCTCAGGATGAGCAGGGGCGACAGGATGGTGAGCAGCCCCGCCCACTTCCAGGGCGTGCCCGGTGCCAGTTTTTTCATGGCGCCGAAGGTGTCCGTTCCGCTGCGTCGGCCAATCACAGACTCGGCAAAAAAGATGGGCAGTGCTACCAGGAGACTGGCCACGACATAGACAAGGACAAAAGCTGCACCGCCGTACTGTCCCAGGACGTACGGGAAGCGCCAGATGTTTCCCAGCCCTACAGCGCTTCCGGCCATGGCGGCAATGACAGCGAACCTGCTGCCAAAATGTTCACGAGGTTTCATAACAAAATGGAGGCTGCGACCAGCGCCAAAATGCCAATAGGCGCTACATAGCGGATGAGGAAATAGAAGACGCGGAAAAGACGCCGGTTCCTTGCCAGCGTCCCCCGGTTGGTAAATTCGGCAAAGAGGGTCCTCAGGGGCATCACCCACCCCACCAGAATGACGCTAAGCAGGCCACCCATCACCAACAGGACGTTGGAGGCAAAGCTGTCGGCAAAGTCAAACAGGCCGCCGCCAAAGATTCTGATTCCGGATAGCGGGCCAAAGGAAAGGCTGCTCAGTGCACCGCCCAGGCCGCAGGCGAAAAACAGAACAAGGCACGCCGCTGTGCGCGAAAGTCCCTTACTCTCAGTAAGATATGCCACGCCCACCTCAATGAGCGAAACGGACGATGTAAGCGCCGCCACCAGAATAGCCGCAAAAAAGAGGATAGCGGCGATGGCACTGGCAACGGGCATCTGGCCGGCCATGCTGGAGAAAATATAGGGCAGCGTGTCGAACACCAGGCCGGGGCCCGTTCCAGGGGCGATCCCAGCGGCAAACACGGCCGGGAGGATGGCAAAGCCGGCGATGTAGGCAAAGAGCAGGTCGCTCACGGAGGTGCCCACAGCACTCACCAGGAGGTTCTCGTCCTTGCTCACATAAGAGGAATAAGTGATGATGATACCCATACCCAGGGAAAGGGAATAGAAAGCCTGTCCCAGGGCATTCACAAAGGTTTGCACCGTCACCTTGGAGAAGTCCGGATGGGTTAGGTAGTAAATGCCCTCCCTGGCGCCAGGCAGGGAAATGGAATACCCGGCAATCACCAGAATGAGCACAAACAGGATGGGAATGGACACTTTGCTGAACCGTTCGATGCCGCTTTTGACGCCAAATGCCACAATTCCCACCGTAAGGGCCAGGAACAGCAGGTGGCAAAGGACGGGCGTCCAGGTGCTGGAGATAAACGTGCCGAAGGTGCCTTTCACCAGCTCCGGTG
>CAMZCW010000097.1 GCA_947305045.1 uncultured Bacteroidales bacterium
CTCCCTGGCCCCCGTTAAAGCACACCCACCCCTCACAGAGTAGCCTCCAGGGCATCCCCCTGTGCTTTAACCACCCTCCCTGGCCCCTCAGCGACACTACTGGAAGGAAAGCGGAACCCTCTCGGGCCCTTTAACGGAGCCCGAGAGGATTCCGCTAGCCGCCGAGCCGCATTATGCGAGGCGGCGGTTCCGTGTGCTGGTAGCCGCCGCACCTAGTTGTGTGCGGCGGTGCTTCTATGGCGGCTAACAAGCTGTCCCATAATGATTTACATACTATTCCTCGTTCAAAATTCGAACGAGGAATGTGTTATATACTATTGATAATCAAAACTTTAGCCGCCACTCTTTCTGTGTCGTCCAGATGTGGCGGATAAGTTTTTCATAGTACGGGGTAGTAGGATGAGAAACAGAGAAGAGCATGGTCTACAGTACAGACCAGTGAGGAGGGTGGAGCGGGAGGGTGTAGTGAACGGCGTAGGTCGGTGGAGCAAGTACGGTGAACGGCGTAGGTCGGTGTGATTGGTGGAACAAGTCGGTACAGGGATCGGCGCAGGTCGGTGTGGTATCTGGTGCAGGAGAGTGTAGTCAGTGGTGCAGGTCAGAGGGGTAAGTGGAGCAAGTCTGATTTGATGGTGGTGACAGGCGCCGCTAAAATGCCCAGAATAGCGATTCTTGGCGCGGGTCAGTAGGCCTAAAAGGACTTGCACCGTTTAACTCACCGACCTGTCCCAGTCTCCGTAACGACCTGCGCCGTTGGATACACTGGCCTGTACCATGCTCCTCACGGATGTGTATCAGTTGCGTGCGTGACAGATAAACACCTAATTCTCAACCTATTACACAATAATCCTCGTCCGGTTTCTGAACGAGGATTAGACAGCAACAAACTGATTATCAAGATTATAATTGTCACACCACTGTGTCCGGCGGGGTGGCAGTTAAGTATTTAATACTCTGCTACTTACAAACTATTCCTCGTTTATTTTTTTAACGAGGATTGTATAGGAACTCACTGTGGGACAGGGGGGTAGCAATCACGGACTCTGGAGATACGCTCGGCCTAAGGCCTCGGTATAACGGGGAAGAGGCCTAGTATGACAAGGAAGTGGCCTCGGTATAACAGGGAGAGGCCTAGTATGACAAGGAAGAGGCCTCGGTATAACGGGAAGAGGCCTAAAATGACAGGGAAGGGGCCTCGGTATAACAGGAAAGAGGCCTAGTATGACAAGGAATGAGACCTCGGCATGACAGGAAGAGAGGCGGGATGGCTGGAACACGGCCCGAAGTAACAGCTGTTATGGAGTTTGCTAAAGAAAATTTGCAGAAAAAGCGACAAATGGTTAATTTTGTAGGCTTTTTAGAAATTAAGTTAACATCAAATACCAAATTTATGGCAACAACTGCTGATCTGAAGAACGGAATGTACATCATGTTCAACGGCAAACCCTGCTCTGTTGTGTACTTCCAGCATGTGAAACCCGGCAAAGGCCCTGCTTTCGTAAAAACCAAACTGCGTAACCTGGAAAACGGCCGCATCCTGGAGAATACCTTCACTGCCGGTGTAAAACTGGAGACCATCTCCGTAGAGCGTCGTCCCTACCAGTTCCTTTATGACGACGGCGAAGCCTTCAACTTCATGCACGAGGAAACCTACGAGCAAATCACTCTCCCGCACGATGTTGTGGATAACTCAGACCTCATGAAGGAAGGCCAGCACGTGGAAATGATGTTCATGACGGAGCCGGAAGAGCGCTGCCTCACCTGCGAGCTGCCCACCTACGTAACCCTGGAGGTTACCTACAGTGAGCCCGCCGTGAAGGGAAACACCGCTTCTACCAGCGCCCTGAAGGAAGTCACCCTGGAAACCGGCGCCAAAATCATGGTTCCCCTGTTCATCGAAACCGGCGAAATCATCACCGTAAACACCACCGACCGTTCTTACGGCCAGCGCGTAAAATAGTTGGCGATTTCTTCCAGCAGCCATTTGGGCGTGGAAGTAGCACCACAAATTCCAACCCGGTCTTGGTCACAGAACCAGGCCGGGTTTATTTCTTCCGTGCCGCCAATCACGTAAGTACGGGTATTCACGCTGTGGCACAGGTCGCTGAGCACTTTCCCATTGGACGATGACCGTCCGCTCACAAACAGAATGACGTCGTGCTCGCGGGCAAAGGAGAGCAGTCGCTGGTGCCGATTGGCCACCTGCGCGCAGATGGTGTCGTGCACCACCAGGGAAGCGCCCCGCTCCCGCAGCAGCTGGCAGATAGCCGCATACTCCGCGGGACTTTTGGTGGTTTGGGAGAAGATGGCCATGGGCTGGGAAAAATCCAGTTGCTCCAGCGCCTGCAGGAGCATGGGCTCGTTTTCCACCACCAGCGCGTCTCCGTCCACCTGGCCCAGCAGGCCCAGCACCTCCGCATGACCCACCCGGCCAAAGATAATCACCTGGCCATGAATACCGTCCGCATGCAGTGAAGCATAGGCTTCGCGGATGCGTTTTTGCAGTTGCAGTACCACCGGGCAGGAACAGTCAATCACTTCCAGCTTGCGCCGGGCCGCCTCCTGATAGGTGGAAGGCGGTTCTCCATGCGCCCGAATGAGCACCGTGCCCCCCTCAGGTACTTCCGACAGGCTATTTACCGTGATGAGTCCGCGCTGCTTAAGGCGGGACAGTTCAGCCTCGTTGTGCACAATATCACCCAGCGAATACATGCGTGGGTGAGTGCTCAGGTATTCCTCCGCCCGGGTAATGGCCCGGATGACCCCTCCGCAGAAACCGGAGCCGGGGTCTATCTCTACGCTTACCATGACAGCCCGGGACTTTCCAGCAGGCCGAATTTCCCTTGCAACAGGCCCAGCATCCACACCAGTTCCTCGTGCAGGGTCATATGCGTGTTGTCCAGCACATAGGCGTCTGCCGCCTGGCGAAGGGGTGAGGTTTCCCGGTGGGAATCCCGGTAATCGCGCTCTTCCAAACTGGCCCGAACCTCCTCCAGCGTTACGTTTTCCCCCTTGGCAAGGAGCTCTTCATAGCGCCGGCGCGCCCGCTCAGCCGGATCCGCCGTCATGAAAATTTTCACCTGTGCGTTGGGGAACACGGTGGTGCCAATGTCCCGGCCGTCCATGATGACCCGGCCCCCGGCGGCAAACAGATGGAGTTTGTCGTCCACAAAGTTGCGGACAAACGGCAGCGCGCTCACCGGGCTGGCAAACTTGGATACGCCCAGCGTACGGATTTCGCCCTCAATACAACGGTCCCCGAGGTACAGTTTGGTGGCTCCCTCCTCCCGGCGGAAATGCAGCTCCAGGGACGGAAGAAGGGCCTTCAGGGCCGCCTCGTCAAAGCTGGCATCCCCCCGGGCCAGCCCCGCCTCCAAGGCGCAAAGGGCCACGCCGCGGTACATGGCACCGCTGTCCAGATACAGGAAACCAAACTCCCCGGCCACCATTTTGGCAAAGGTACTTTTCCCGGTCGATGAATAACCGTCTACGGCAATGATGATATCGGGTATAGTCATATTACATAGTCATTTACGTCTTGCGCCGTGACCGGCGAACCGCCCAGGATCAGGAGACGCTCCACCACGTTTCGCAGTTCACGGATGTTGCCGGGCCAGGCACGCTCCGTGAGCAGTTTTACGGCCTCCGGCGAGAATTCCCGCACCGGTTTGCCGCTCTCTGCGCAGATGCGCTCGGAAAAATGCCTGATTAACAGCGGAATATCCTCTTTGCGCTGGTCCAGGGCCGGCACTTTAAGGACAATCACGCTCAGGCGATGATACAGGTCTTCGCGGAAATTGCCCTTCAGGATCTCTTCCTGCAGGTTTTTGTTGGTGGCGGCAATCACACGTACGTCCACTGTAATCTCTTTGTCACCGCCCACCGGGGTGAGTTTTCTCTCCTGCAGCACGCGCAGCACCTTGGCCTGTGCCGGCAGGGACATGTCGCCAATCTCGTCCAGGAAAATAGTGCCGCCGTCCGCCTGCTCAAACTTACCCTTATGGTCCTTGATGGCCGATGTGAAGGAGCCCTTCTTGTGGCCAAACAGTTCACTGTCAATGAGTTCCGACGGAATGGCAGCGCAGTTTACTTCCACGAAGGGCATCATGGAACGCTCACTGAGCTGGTAAATGCTCTGGGCTACCAGTTCCTTGCCGGAACCGTTGGGACCGGTGATGAGCACGCTGGCCTGGGTAGGGGCCACCTTGCCAATCATTTCCCGCAGGTGTTCCACCGGGGCCGATGCCCCAATCATCTCCCGGCCGTAAATCTTTTTTTTCAGGATTTTGGTCTGGGTAACCAGCTTGGCTTTGTCCGTGGCATTTTTAAGGGTAATCAGGATGCGGTTCAGGTCCAGCGGCTTCTCAATGAAGTCAAAGGCGCCTTTCTTGATGCAGTCCACTGCCGTGGAAATATCCGCATGGCCGGAAATCATGATTACAGGCGTTTCTACGCCGTCCTCGATGAGCTTGGAGAGCATCTCCGTTCCGTCCATCTCCGGCATTTTGATGTCGCAGAAGATGGCATCGTATTTTTCTTTTTCTGCCTTTTCCAGGCCTTCTTTCCCGTTTTCAGCCGCCTCTACCTGATAATTTTCCATTTCCAGGATTTCTTTCAGGGAATAGCGGATGGCCCGTTCATCGTCAACAATAAGAACTTTCATCGTCTCAGGATCTTTCTACAAATATACCGATTTTTTTGCAAACCCCCTAAGCCTTGGGGTATTTCACCGTGAAGCACGCGCCGCCCAGGTTGAAGGATTTGCTGTAGGAGATGGAACCACCGCAGTGGTCCACAATGCGCCGGCAAATGGCCAGTCCAAGGCCGCTCCCGCTGGTTTTGGTGGTGAAGTCCGGCGTGAAAATCTTATCCTGGAGGGCGGCATCTACGCCCGGGCCGTTATCCTCGACCACAATGTCGTAGAAGTTGTCTTCCACGGCATTGCGCAGCGACACCACCAGGCGCTTTTGCCCGGGCTGCCCGTCCACGGCCTGGATGGCGTTGGTAATGAGGTTGACCACCACGCGCGTGAGTTGCGGACGCGGGGCCATGACAAAGGCATCGGAGAGGCCAAAGTAGTCCAGCTGGATGTCGTCCCGGGAGTCAAACAGATCCACTTCCTGCCTGATCAGTGCATCCAGGTCCAGCCGCTCCGCCTGTTGGTCATACATCTTGGCGAAGGTGGAGAATTGGTCGGCGGAGTCCGCCAGCAGGTCCACATGGTACAGGACGGTCTGCGCTACTTCGTCAAAGCGCTCCTCCCAGGAGGGGTTGCTGGTAGCTTTCATGCGTATGAGCATCTGGAGCTGCAGCTTGATGGGCGTGAGCGGGTTTTTGAGGTCGTGCGCCACACGGCGGGCCATGTCCGTCCAGGCCTTGTCACGCTCCACCTGCGCCAGGCGGCGGGAGCTTTCGCCCAGGTCCCGCACCATGCGGTTATAGGCTTGTACCAGCGGTGTAATTTCGTCCTCCTGATTGTATTCCAGCGGCTCCAGGTGGTCCACGTCCGTGACGGTCATCTTCCGGCGCAGCTCCGCAATGGGACGGAACATGCGGCTTACCACCTCAAAGGTGACAAAGCGGGAAATGAGCAGGAGCAGCAGGAAGATGGTAATGACCGTGGCAATGTGCAGGACGGCCTCCGTTTCCAGGTCATGGGTAATGTCGGTGAAGGGGGACGATACAATGGCCACCATGCGGCCGCTGCTGTTCATCACGGGGGCATATAGGGCGTAATAACTGCGCCTGCCTGCCCGTTCCCGGTGCATGTAAAAGCGTTTGTGGCTGTACATGATTTGCATGTAGGCGGCGTTGTCCAGCCGGTGTCCCAGAATCATGCGGTCGTACACTTCCGGCGTGGTGCTCATGATCACCCGGCCGGAAAGGTCAAAGAGCGAGATGTCGCATTTGAGATTGTTTCCCACGCCTTCCACGGCCGCCAGGACGGCCGTCGTGCGTACCTCTTCGGGATCCTCCACCTGGCGCAGGCGCTCCTGCAGCATGCCCTGCAGCGCATTGATGCGTGAGGTCATGATGCTTTCCATATCGGCATTGTTGCGCTTGTATACAAACCAGACGGAGAAGCCGGCCATGGCCACCAGGGTGATCAGGAGCGAGATGTACATGACCAGGCTGATACGCGTCTGGTAGTACCGTTTTTCCCCGCTGCCGCGCCGCCGCCAGGTGAGGGTGGACAGCAGCAGGAAGGCCAGAATGGCAAACAGGACGCCCTCTACCACGTAGTACAGCCATTCGGTGCTGGGACGCGAGATCACGACGGTTTCCCCTTCCGACACATTGTGCATAAAGTGGCACCATCCTTCCAGATCTACGTGTGTTATCGCTTTGTCCGTGAGCGCTTTGAGGCGGTCCGAGTAAACGGTGGGGTAGGGATAAAGGCCCTTGTACTGCACCAGGCGGCCTTCTACGTATTTGGCCCAGGAATAAACGGGAGGCAGCGACACGCGGCCCGGGTCTGCGATGCCCAGCAGGCTCAGGTAGCCGCGGTCTTCCCGGTTGTGCTTGGACTCTACGGTCACCAGCACGGAATGCGCTCCTTTGTCTTTGATATAATAGGTGAACAGGCCGGTATAGGAGGTTCTTCCACTGCCGATGGCGCTATAAAAGAAGTGCGAATTCTCTCCCAGGCGCACGCCGCTGCGGATACGGTCCTGGAACAGGGCGGAGGCGCTTACATCGTCCGGAAGTTGCACGGCAATGTCGTAATCCTGCGAAATGCGGCCCATGTAGGTGCTTACCAGCCGGCCCTGAATGATGCCTGCACTGCTTTCGATGACCGACAGCGCACCAATCATGGGATCTGCGGCGATGGCGTTTTCCACGCTCCGCAGCTGGATTTCCAGGGCAATGTCGCGGTCCATGGCCAGGCGGTTGGCCCATACGTCTATGCGTCGCTGCTCTTTCTGGAAGCCCAGCCAGGACGATGCCACCACAAAGTAGATGCCTACTACCAGGGCATAGCACAGGCGCCCGCCGGCGGAAAACATGTCGTAGCGGAGCCCCGTCAGGGAACGCAGCAGGGGAGAGAGCATTTGCAGGAGCAGCGGAACGGCAATGGAAAGGGCCAGGAACGACAGATAGACGGTGGCCGTGTACCTGCTCAGCAAGCTCACCTTGTACAGCTCCAGGTTGATGCTGGAGTTGATGGTGAGGCTGCGGAAGCTCAGGTGAATGTACACGCAAACGGCGGCTGCAAGCAGGACGAGCACGGCCGCGAGCAGGCCTTCCAGTACCGGACGATGTTTTTCCCGCAGGGATTTGAGCAGGGTCCATCGGACCAGATAGAGGTCCAGTACCAGCAGGGTGATAGCCAGGTTGATCAGGATGACGGCGCCCAGCGAATAGAAGAGGGAACCGTCGGCATACAGGAGGGGCGAGAAGAACTGCGTGGAGACACTGAGCCCTCGCCCGTACAGGTACATGCCCGCAATGGCGCACCCTTGCAGGAGTACGGTGAGGACCAGCATCCCCGGGGTGGGATGGATGCCCAGCAGAAGCGACAGGCCTATAATCAGCAGCCCCAGTGCCATCCACAGCAGGGTGGAATGCCGCTGGCCGCTTTCTGCGAGCGTTTCTGCGGTGAGCTTGAACAGGGGCGTGCCGGCTACCATGACGGATACGCCGGTTCCTTCCGAGAGCGGCCGTACGGTGTAGTGCTGGTCTGCTCCGAAATGCCGGTTGATGCCGTTGAGCGAGCCGGCTTGGAGCTCATTGACAATCTCCAGGCCGGCAATGATGACACAGTCCTCTCCCTGCACCTTCTTTTCCAGGTACCACTTGGGCCCATGGTTTACGTAACGAAGCTCCGCCGTGGCATCTTTCAGGGGCGATGAGAAATTGCCGCGGCTGTCTCCCAGGCGGTTCACCAGCGTTTGCGGACGGATGTCGTCGCTGCGGATAGGGAACTGGTGGGCCCAGCTTTGCAGGGTGTCTTCCACATAGCGATAAATCACCATGTCTTCCGGCAGGCCGTCCAGCTCCATCCATGCTTTTGCATCCGCATGGAATCCTTTTTCAATGAAATGGTCCAGGATGCGAAGCCTGTTTTCCACCTTGAGACCCATTTCTTCCGCCGCCGACGCCACATTGTTCCGGCCGCCCGTAAAGAAGGAGGCGGCAAATACACAGGCTGCGGCCAGAATGAGCACCAGGCTCAGCCAGAGCAATATGTGTCTCTTTTTATTCATGGTGATACGGCTCACCTTTCAGGATGGTGAACGCACGGTACAGCTGCTCTGCAAATATCGTGCGGA
>CAMZCW010000098.1 GCA_947305045.1 uncultured Bacteroidales bacterium
TGATGGTTTTCTTCCCCGTTTTGACGAGGTCCTGCGAGGTAACCGTATTCCCATCCTGGTCCAGCACCTCAAAGGCGGGCATTTTATCACCAATCTGTAACATAGTCAGTTCTTTTCCGCTAAGTTACACATTTTTTGAGGAATGGCAAGGGGGGATGGTTGCGCTCTTGTCATATCGGCGCGGACGCTGGTCCGTAAGTGCCTGCAGGTCAGCGGCCAGCCCGGGCGGCGATAACACGCCAATCCACAAGCTGCCAAAGCGCAGAGAGATGAGCAGCACGCCGATTCTGATAATCCAGGTAGTACGCATGCTCCCATACATCGAAAGTCAACAGCGGCTTCAGGCCCTTCACCACCGGATTAGAAGCGCCCTGCTCCTGCGTGATAACCAAGTTACCCTCCTTATCGGCCGATAACCACACCCAGCCGGAGCCAAACAGGCCCGCGCCTTTGGCCTCGAACTCCTTTTGGAAAGCCTCAAAACTGCCCCACTGCTTTTCAATTTGAGCGGCGAGTGCCCCCTCTGGCTGCTGAGCTGCCTCATCGGCAGGTTTAAACTGCGTGAAATAGAGGTTGTGGTTCAGGATTTGGCCGGCGTTGTTGAATAGGGCGCCATCGGCCTTACAGACTATTTCCTCCAACGCCATGCCCTCGAACGGGCTGCCCGGCAGCAGGTTGTTCAGGTTATTCACATACCCCTGCAGGTGCTTGCCGTGGTGGAAAGACAGGGTTTGGGCAGAAATGACCGGTGCCAGAGCGTCCGGTGCATATGGTAAAGTGATGAGTGTAAACATAATGTGGTCCTTTATTTTACGCGAAGATACAAATTTTTCTCGTAATACCAGCGCCCCGCGTAGCGGCGAACCGATGTCGCGAGAAAAGGCCTTCATGACTCGATCAGCCCCATCTTATAGCAGTTTCACCATCCAGCTCCTTAATGGCAGCACACCCATCGACGGAACCAGCAAGACACTTACCAACGGTTCCATGGTACTCGAAACCGGCAAAATCTACCGCACGCCTTCCGCAGGCATCGGCCCTAAAAAGGTCCTGGTTGCTTATTTCACCTTCACCAACAGCACCCAAGCGATTGTAGAATCCATGGCCGATGTGTTGGGGGCCGATATCTATCAGATTACGCCCATCGAGGCTTACACCAGTGATAACAGCAATTATTACGACGAGAATACCCGTGCTTATCAGGAGCAATATGGTCCTGCATCGGCCCGTCCGGCCATCCATGCAACGCTAGGCAATACCGACTACGATGTCATCATGCTGGGCTTCCCCATTTGGTACGGCAAAGTGCCGCGGGTTGTGCTCACCTTCCTGGATACTTACGATTTCTCCGACAAGACGGTCATCCCCTTCTGCACCTCCGGTTCTTCCGGCATCGCCACTGTTCAATCGGAGCTGCAAAGCACTTTTTCTTCCATCAAATGGAAGAGTGGTGCACGCCTGAATGATATAACGAGAATCAGTTAAAAACCTGGCTTATGGAACTGGGAATCAATAACATGCCTATCAAACTCACCATTGGCGGGGCCGATTTTACGGCCGAACTGGCCAACAATGCTACCGCCCAGGCCTTCAATTCTTTGTTGCCGATGACATTGGAAATGACGGAACTGAACGGCAATGAGAAGTATAAGTATCTGGATACTACCCTACCCACCCATGCTTCTTGTCCCGGGACTATTCATGCCGGTGATATCCTCCTCTACGGCAACAACTGCGTGGTGGTGTTCTACAAGACCTTCAGCACCAGCTACAGCTACACCCAGATTGGAAGGATAACCAATCCCAGTGGATTAGAGGCCGCCGTAGGTAGCGGAGGAGTATCTGTCCAGTTTGGACATTGAATAAGGTCGATTTCCGTGAGCCCCTTAGAGTCAACTTTTTGGCCGCCCTAATACCGGGCAGCCTTTTTTTGCCGTGAAATGTAACCACCTCTGCATGAAACACTTACGCAATTTCACCCATACAAAAGCGCACAGGTGAAATTGCGCAAATCGCTGACTATTAGCCATTTCCATTTTACGGAAACTATCATGGCGGTTTTTGTTTACTTCTCTTTATCGACCAGGATTCTGCAACTGGAGATGAGATCTTTTGTCTTGAAAAGCGGGAAGGGATAATCGTATAAAGGAGAGCCTTCCAGTTTTGCAGAAAAGTACCCTCGGACAGTGCTAAAAGATACCGGGATAATGACACGAAGCAGATTCTCATCGATGTTTATCTCATGCGACGATTCGTCAATATGCATAATCTCCGGAAGATTGGTTACTTTATAGTGATGTATCATACGAATTTCGGAATAATCTTTCCCCTTTTCACCATACTTTAAACCAATCTGCATATCAATGTTTTCTTTATCCTTGACCACAAGAGCAATGCTATGGGATACCTGTAAACTCTCTGGAGTGATAACGGGATTCAGTTCCCGGGTGTTATCGAAGAATCCTTCCAATTCCATCGAATACAAAAACACGGAATAATCCTTATTGGAGGTTGGCTGCGGCTGCATAACTTTCTTTATTATAGTGGGTGTTTTCTACAATTTTTTTTGCGATAACCTGCCCCGTACTCCTTTCTTTGTAATGCTGACAGTAGTACATTGAGACAAAAAATGGAAGAACTATTGGGACAGATGCGTTACTGATACTATCACGTAACCGATTATACTCTTTTTGAGTAAACATTCCTTTGGACGTATCCAACAGGGCCAGCATATTAACCTTTTGCTTAGCAAGATAAATTAACTTCCCGGCTGATTCAGTTGGAATGGTTCCATCCTCATATAAGCGATATTGATTGTCTCCCAGGCCCAGAATTTTGGACATGGTCAAGGCCGATAATCCGTATTGGCCGCGAATCTCTGCAATCTCTTGTTGAGAGGGTATTCCATGACGCTGCCTATATTGGCTATAAACCTGTGCCAGAGATTTGTCATCCAATTCATTATCGGTAAATTCCCGGCCGGTATCCACACAGCGATAATAGTAGCTGATGTAGGAATATTGCTCCTTGCGGAATACTGTAGTCGCCTGTTCAGAACAGATTTCAACAGCTCCACCTGTAAACGGACTCCTTTTGTTAGTCTCCATAAGTTTTCTTAATGGTCTTTCCTGACAGGGGGAAAGACATGTCAAATTCTGCGAAGTGAAAAGAAACACAAAAAATGTTTTTGGATTTTAAGAAATACACCTTGATATAGCATAATTCATTCTGAATAACCTTTCCAAAAACCCAATAGTCCTCACCGTAGGGATCATCATTAGGTTCAGGACCTTCAAAGTAATCATCCGGGACCAGTTTTAAAAGCCATTTGTCCCGTTCTGCAGAGCACCATTCCATCGCGGCTAAGAAATCCCTGTTCTTGGGCCGCGGGGCATAAGTAACGATGCTGCTAGTGAATTGCATACGGGATTGGAGCAAATCCAGGAAAGCCTTCACTTGTTGTCTTTTAGCATCATTCTTTGCCATAAATCGTTGTACGATTGATTTGCAAATATAGTTAACTTTCTATTCACGCGCAAATATTTCAACGAATAAGTTGAAATATCGCACATGATATGTCGCAAATGAGGGAAGGTATAAATTGCTATTAGGTCAGAATGTCTCTATTCGTTATTGCGGATGGCCCGAAAAAGGGCGCGCTCATTCCACATACCCCTCCTGATCATAGCCCTTCTGGTGGCGGTGGATGAACGAGACCAGCGGGAGCAGGCGGGCATCAGGAACGTCCATCTTCCCAAAACGCTCAAACTGAATCTGATAGCGTTCACGGCTGCCCATAGCGAGACGCTTTTCAATGTCATCCGGGACGAAGAAGGCCGATCGGTCGGGGCCCAGGTAGCGGTAGAACTCGGTAAGGTAGATGTGGATGCCTGCCAGATCAAAGTCCCCGAAATGCACATAGAAGTTGGGAATCTCCTGCAGCCAGGTAATCAAATCCCGCGACTGGGGGTAGCGGGAGACCAGCAGAAAAGGCGGGGCGCCGTCGCCACCGAACTGGTCCAGGATCTCTTCCCATACGGCGCCCTGACGCTCCGGGAGACGGAAGTTTTCCATGTTCTCCACCCCCACAACCAGGACGTTGGAAGGGATGCGAAACTCAAGGAAGTCACTGATATAGAGGAAACTGCCGGGGCAGGGGCACAGGAGCAGTTTCCGCTCCCCGAGGCGCACGCTCAGCGGGACTATCACATTCACAGGAAAGCCTGGGCAAGAGCGCACAGCAACGGCCTTGGAGTCTCCGAGGAGCTGCACCTGTTGCGCACGGGAATCGGCCCCGGAAAGAACCGACACCGTCTCCTCCAGCTTATCCGGTTGCAAACCCTTGCTCCTGAGATACACATCAAATGCAGCCCTGGAAATTACTTTCAAGGACTTCCGACTGCCCCGGACGATGCTTGTTACCCCACCTTCGGAGAGGATTTCATCCAGCCACTCCGGCGGGAAACGGCTGAAAGGCACCGTCTCCCCCAGCCGTAATGCGGCAAACGCCTGAATCAGAGAAGCTCTCATTCTGCTGCCGCCTCCTTCCGGCTCAGCAGTGACTGAATCACCGTGCGCGTTCCGTCCTTGGACAGCAGATAGGTGTGCTTGTAATCGGCCACATTGTACGGCACGGGCGACCCGTTCACCAGAAAGATGTTGCGCGCGCCGGCGAAATCCAGGATGCCGCGGACATTTCGGGGATGCAGCCGGCCAATCTCGTCCATCACGCAGTGGATGCGGAAATCCGAAAACCGTCCGCTCACCCGCTCCTTGAACACATTGATAAGCATAATGTTCACCATCGCCTTCACCAGAACATCCGTGCCGTCGGAGCCCACGGACGATATCTTCTCCACCCAGCCGGTGTCATTGTCGTTTTCCGTAATGCGGAACTGCAGCTGGAAGGTATCGCTGAGGGTTAGCCGGCTGCGCGAAGCGTGTTCGCCGCCGGTAAGCAGCTTCATCAGCGACAACAGATGCCCCACAGCCGCGCTGCGGGACTCGTCCCGGGAGGCCCCGGAGAAGAGGTTCACCTGGTCCAGATCGTAGCCGTGTTCATCGGCAAATTCCTTGATATGGCCTAGCAGGGTCACCATTTTATCAGCCGACGGAATGGTGCGAAGCTCAATACTTTTCACCGCGCCGATAAAGTTTTTCTCTTTGAAGTCGTAGTTGATATCCTTGACGATGCCGGCAATCTCGGAGGAATTGCGCGAGACCTCGTCCATCTCGTGGGAGATGCGAAGGAGCAGTTCCGTGTAATGCCCGCTGGTGCGGCTGCGGAATTCCTCTATTTTGTCACTCTCCATGAATTCCACCAGCGAGGAGGCGAAGGCGCGGTACTCCTCGTCGGAGTGGTTGTCTGTCTTGAAATCGAAGATATTCCCCGGGTTAAAGTGGGACGTAAAGGCGTTAACGCTCTGATAGAAAGCTTGTTCCGTATTCCGTTTTTCGCTCAGGACCCGGTGGATGGTATCGATGAGCGGCCGGCAGGTCTTGTCCGTCTTCTTCTCCCGTCCCTCCGGGAGAAGAGGAAGGGCGTTACTTTGCTCAAAATTCTCCGCTTCCGAGAGGCCTTCCCGGAGCTGCTTCACAGCATCCCTCAGTTCCTGAAGGGTTTCCGTGGCGCGGGCAAGGGCATCCTCTTCTTTTCTACGCTTAAGTTTATAACGTTCTGATAGCGAATTCTTTTTACCCTCCACCTTGGACTTTTCCGAGAGGAAGATTTCCTTCTTGTCCAGGTAGTCCTCCTTGTCTTTCCGGTAATTGAAAAGAATCTCCTTATTCTGCGCAATCCGTTTCAGCCGCCCCTGCAGGCCATGAATCTCCTTTTCACAGCGTTCCAGTGCCGTGGCATCGGCCCCCTGCCCGGAGAGTTCCCGGGTCTGCTCCGCGTACAGTGCTTCCAATTCTGCTGAGAGTTCCTTCTCCCGGGTAGATATCTCTGCCTCCACCCGGGTGAGAGCATCGTCGTGCTGCTTTTGCAGCGACTTGCGCTTGCGGGCATCGGCATCCCTAAGCTTCTGGACCTCAGCCTCTTTCTCCTTCAGGAGGGCGTTTAGGGCCTCCGCGGCCAGCACCTTCTCCACGGTCAGTGCCTGCAGAGCCTCCTTGCACCTTCCCATCGCATCTTCCCGGGCCTTGCGGGTGTTTTCTTCCAGGAACGAGAGTCGCTTGCCGGCATCCTCCAACTTGGCCGGCAGCATAAGGGCGGCCGCCTGCAGGCCGGATAGCTCGTCCCGCAGCGGCTTGATCCGAGCATTGTACTTTTTCCGAAGAGTAGCAAGTGCAGACTCCTTCCCTGCCAGAAGACCCTCCTGCCGCTCTTTCAGCGCTGAGAGTTCCTTTTCCCGCTGCCCTTTTTCTTTCATCAGCTGCTCCGGCGTGCGCACACGCATCTTGAGGGAGCTCAGGTCCAGATCCACCCCAAACAGGGAATCCCCCTTCACCTCGGAAGGGTATAAGTTCTTGGCATAGAGTACCGTACGTTCATCGGCTACTTTGCCTATTGTCTCCTCCCAGCCGGGCTTGTGCCGGGAAAGCCACTGGATCAGGGAACCGTCCATGGAGGCTAGGAGCCCCTCGATTTCCGCAATCTGGGCATCCAGTCCCTTCATCTGCGCCCCCACCTCCGAAAGCTGGTCGTCCCATTCGCGCGCTTCCCGATGCTGCTGGAACTGCCCTTCCTGCATGAGCTTCTCCACAAGCGCCTCCTGTGTCTTTATCGATGCCTCCAACCTGCCTTTTTCTCCGGCGAGGCGGGACTGCTCATCCCGGGCAGCCTGAATCTCCTGGGCAAAAGGCGAAAGATGGGCCGCGAGCGCCAGCTGTTTATCCGCTGCTGCCATTCGCTCCTGCAGGTCCGTGAGCAGGCTTCCCTGCGCCGACACGCGCTCCCGAAAGGCCTCATCCACACCGGAGAGCCCCGCCTGAAGAGCCTCCGAGAGCTTTTGTACCTGCGCATTCAGCGCTGCACCAATCTCTACCTTTCGCCCCTCCCGGGCTGCGCGCCAGGCGTCAAATCCCAGTTTCAATTCCCGCTCGCGGTCCTTGTACTTGGCCGTGATATCGGCATACTCCCGGGTGAGCCGGTCACGGAGCGCCTGGGCCGATTCCAACGAGGCCTGTAGCGCCGGCTCCTGCCCGTCCTCCTCAATAATCGTCTGGATACCAATCCCTTCGTATTTCTTCCGAAGTTTAGGAATCCTGTCCAATTTATCGTTCAGGGCACCCAGTTCCTGCTCCAGGGAAGAGAGTTCATGATTAAACTTATCCTGCAAATCGTCCAGCCTGTCCTTACACTTCTGTTGCAGCACCTCCGTCTCTTCTACCTGCCTGTCCAGCAGCGGAATCCGCTCCTGCGCATACCGGCAGGCGTAGCGGAGCTCCAGTAGGCTGCCTGTAAGTTCATCGTCCAGATACAGGAGCTTCCGGTACAGCTCCACCACCTTCTCCCCCTGGCGACGCACCGTCACCTCCCCTTGTTTATTCTTTTGAAACCACTGGGAAATGTCATTATATTCCCGTTCAAAACCCGCAAGCTGGCTGCGAAAATACACCAGGTCGATGCCCGGTTCCTCGTCTCCGAGGGACCTTATTATAATGTCCTTAATGAAATCGGCATCCACCTTGGCGCCCAGAAACACATTCTGGAGGCTTCGTGGAATGTTCTGATACTTAGCCGTTTCCATGATGCAGAAGCGCGCAAACTCCTTGCCGGTGGCGCGCTTGTTCCCGTAGATAATGTCCCGGTACTCCTGGTACTCGTCCACAATACGGGTCATGGGAGCGCCCTCCACGCGGCGGCGAATGACGGAAGAGTCGGCCGTCACCTCCCCGGCCTCGTCAATGAGCCATTCCCGCCGGAACGGAGCCCCGATAAAGCGGAAGACGCTATGCGCGTGCGAGCGGAAAACCAGCACCGTAAAGGCGCCAAACTCGCTCTCCACCTCGTAGGCGATGTAGGAATTGGCGCCCGGAAGATAGAAATCGTCAAACGACTTCTTCTCCCGGCTGATGCCCAGGTGCATCTTGTCCCCCGTATAGAAAAACAGGATGGCACGGAGCACGGTGCTCTTTCCAACACCCTGCGTACCAATCAGATGCACATTCCCGTCCAGGCGTACCTCCCCGTAACGGATGTTGGCGCTGTTCACAAATACAATTCTACTGAGCTGTCTCATCGGCGGCCTCCTCCTCGCTAATCGTTAACATTTCCACCAGCCCTTCCAGGAAATGGAAGGCCGATGTCACCTTGTACACCT
>CAMZCW010000099.1 GCA_947305045.1 uncultured Bacteroidales bacterium
ATACCACCAGGGTTTTTTCTCTTCTGCCATAGTCTTATGCCATTTCTTTGATCATCAGGTCGATACCCTGCTGGATAATGGCCTGGATCTCGTTCTTGGAAGGGTCAACGAAGTCGCACAGGGCGAGGTCCTCCGGAAGGACTTCATAGATGCCGAATTTTTCCATCTTCTCGATGTCGCCGGCCAGGCAGGCCTTGATAAGATAGATGGGGAAGATGTCCATAGGGGTGACATCCTCGAAGCATTTGGTTTCCACGAAGGCGCGGGGACCGCCGTGCAGATTGGTGTCCATGTTGTACTTCTTTTTGGGCGTGAGCCAGGAGAAGTAGCACCAGGAGGAGCTGAACACGGAAGGACGGAACACTTTGGCCCAGCCGAACCATTCGCGTTCCACGCCTTCTTTCAGGAGGGTGAGTTGGTTGTCAAAAAGGCCGATGTAGCCTTCTGCGCCCAGGCATTCGCCGCTGAGGGCGTCGCCGCCCACCACACGCACACCTTCCTGCACGGAGGTGATGTCCTTGACGGGGGTGCCGGGGAGGCACACCACATAGCCGGTTTTCTGCGCCTTGGGGCCGGTGACGGCCACTTTGCGGGTAAGTTCCAGCTTGCCGGTATTCACAACATGTCCGATGGCGGCGAGCAGCAGCAGGGATACCGTCCACACGGTCTCACCCTTCAGGATGGGGGCGATGTGGCTGATCTGTACACCTACGTTGCCGGCCGGATGGGGACCGGAAACTTCGTGCAGGGCAGCGTTCTTCACCTGGGCGAAGCGGGAACCCTTGCGCACGGATACATGCACGGGTGCCACCTTGGCAAGTGCGTCAATGCCGGCCTGGATGTCCGTGAGGGCATCGGCCAGGGCAAATTCACTGTCTGCTGCGAGCGGAGCCGTGTTGAAGGAGGATACGAAAATTGCCTTGGGGGTAAGTTCCGGGTTGGCCATCACGCCGTAGGGGCGCTGGATGAGGGAAACCCACAGACCGCTCTTCAGGAGAAGTTCCTTGGTTTCTGCAGCCGAGGCCGGAGCCTTGGTGCCGAAGTCCACATAGTCCTGTTTAGCGTCTGCCTTTACCAGAACTGCCAGCAATTTTCTCTTTTCGCCGCGGACAATCTGCTGCACGGTGCCACTGACGGGCGAGGTGAGGAGGATTTCCGGGCGCTGTTTGTCGGCCATTACGGGGGAGCCGGCCATTACCGTGTCGCCTTCCTTGACCAGCAGCCTGGGAACCAGGCCTTTGACGTCCGTCGGTTTCACAGCAACAATGTCCGGGCTCACGGTCCCAATGACCTCAGGCTTGGCGGCTCCCTTGATGGGAACGTCCAAGCCCTTTTTCAAAGCGAGATTGTTTGACATTATTGATACAGTTTTGTGTATTTGCAAAAAATACTGCGCGAAGTTACAAAAAATTTACTAATTTCGCCCTATAAAATAGGGCCGATATGAGCGAAGTATTGAAGGATTTGAATCCGGAGCAGAAGAAGGCCGTTGAGTGTATTGACGGCCCCATGTTGATTGTGGCGGGAGCAGGGTCGGGGAAAACCCGCGTATTGACTTCCAGAATTGCATATTTGATAGAAAAAGGGATTCCGCCGGAGCGGATTCTCTCGCTTACGTTTACCAAAAAGGCTGCGGGGGAGATGAAGGAGCGTATCGCCCTCATGGTAGGGGAACGGCAGGCGCGGAAAATATGGATGGGTACCTTCCACTCCATCTTTATCCGTTTCCTGCGGGAATACGCAGATGTGATAGGCTTTCCGGCCACTTTCACCATCTACGACACCACGGATTCCGTGAGCGCCGTCAAAACCTGCATCAAGCAGCTGGAGCTGGACGATAAGCTTTATAAGCCCAAAGAGGTGCTCTCGCGCATCTCCAAGGCCAAGAACGACCTTGTTACGCCCACGCCCTACATGAACGGTTCGGGTGGGTTCCGGGAAGACGACAACCACCACAAAAAGCCGGAAATCTACCGCATCTATGCCCGCTACTGTGAACTGTGCCGCCAGTCCGGCGTCATGGATTTTGACGATATCCTCCTGTACCTGAACATCCTCCTTAAACGCAGCCCGGAGGCCCTGGAAGCCATTTCCGGCCGCTTCAGTCACATTCTGGTGGACGAGTACCAGGACACCAACATGGCCCAGTACATCATCCTGAGGAAACTCGCCGCCGGTCATGGGAATATCTGCGTGGTGGGGGACGATTCCCAGTCCATCTACGGCTTCCGCGGCGCCCAAATCCAGAACATCCTCAATTTCCAGAAGGACTTCCCGGGGGCTAAGATTTTCCGCCTGGAGCGGAACTACCGCTCCACCCAAACCATCGTAAACGCCGCCAACTCCCTCATTGCCCACAACGAGGGCCGCATCCCCAAACAGTGCGTCTCCATGGGGGAAAAAGGGGAGGTGATCCATCTGGTGCGCTCCTACAATGGCGCTGAGGAAGCCACTCAAATCGCATATGATATTTTATCTCGTTTACGCGAAGATAAGTGTGAGTATAGGGATTTTGCCATATTGGTCAGAACCAACTCACAGACTCGTGTATTTGAAGAAAAACTGAGAAACAGAAATATCCCATATCGCGTTTTTGGAACCACATTCTATGATAGAATGGAAGTGAAAGATGTGATTTGCTATCTGAAATTATCCATCAATCCAAATGAGGATGAATCAATTCGTCGTATTGTTAATAAACCTACGCGTGGAATAGGAGATACATCTGTAACGGCGTGGTCTAATGCAGCTCAAGCCCTTAAAAAGTCTTTATTTCAAACAGCGTTTGAGGATAACTTGGAATCGTTTGGCTTAAAACCAGCAGCAATAGCAAAAATACGCTCTTTTTGTGGAATGATAGTCTCGTTTGTAGACAGATCTTCCACGTCTTCTGCCCTTGAGATAGCAGATGGTATCATAAGAGAATCCGGCTTGTATTTGTATTACAAAGCGGATACGACTCCTGAAGGCCAAACTAGAATGAATAATGTCGAGGAAGTTCTGAATGATATAGCGTCTAAACAAGAAACCTTGCTTAACGAATATAAAGAAGCACTAAACAATGGTTCTTTAGATGAGGATGAGCCAGAACCCGTACTGAGGATTGCGGATTATATGGAAAGTATTGCGCTACAAGCAAATATTGATGCTGAGGATTCATCAGATGAGGAGGAGTCAGATAACAAAGTGTCCTTGATGACCATTCATACAGCGAAGGGATTGGAATTTAGGCATGTATATGTCGCTGGAATGGAGGAGAATATTTTCCCTTCGGGAGGCTGGATGCTTACACCGAAAGATTTAGAAGAGGAAAGGCGTTTGTTTTATGTCGCAATGACGCGCGCGAAACAATCTTTGACATTGACTTTTGCAACTGAAAGATTCCGCAACGGTAAAACGGAGTCCAACGCCCCCAGCCGCTTCCTCAAGGAACTGGCGCCGCAGTATGTGGACAAACCGCTTCTGAGGGAGGAGCTGATGGCCGCTACCGGCCTGGAAGGCGACCGTCCCCGCTTTGGCAGCGGCCGCGCTGTCCTGCCCGACTCCGATCGGGCCTCTGGCGGCTTTCGCTGGTCTAAATGGTCGGGCAAGCCGGCTACAGTGGGTAGCAGCCGCTCCGTCCTGCCCGATTCCTCCCGCGGCGTCATGTCCGGCCCCGACCGGGCATCTCATTCCGTCATGCCCGACCGTGATCGGGCATCTCAGCCCGCCCGCACCGCGGAGCCGGAGCGCCCGCCGCTCATCGACCCGGATTTTGTCCCGGAACCGCCGTCTTCCTTCCGGGTGGGAGACCAGATAGAGCACAACCGTTTTGGGGCAGGAAAAGTCCTTGAAATTACCGGACAGGTCCCGGATCTGAAAGCAAAAATCCTATTCGAAAAGTACGGCGAAAAACTTCTTTTGTTAAAATTTGCAAAAATTAGGCACAAAAAGTTGTGATAATCAATTCTAATTCTTATTTTTGCAACGAAGTTTTTCATAGTTTAAGTTTAGGTTAAGTAACCGGCCCTTCGCAGCGATTGCGAGGGGCCGGTGAATTTTCAAGGATGATTTAGTCCGTAAAAGTCCTATCCGCAGTAGAAATACTGCTCTACGAGTCTGCGCATGAGCTTGGTGTCATTGCGGGCTTCCCGATGAAGCTGGGCGTCATTATGAGCCCGTAGGGCCTTTAGAATGCCATCTATCATGCGCGGGCGGAAGACATCTGCAGCCTCGTAAGTGGCGCGGACTTTTTCCAGGCAGTTTGCACTTTCCGTGCAACAAGTGGGCAACTGTTCCAGCGTTGCCAGACGGTCCGCGTTCTCGCTTTTGTGGATGTCCATGTCCACGTAGGTATCGGCCGCAATCTTGAGCGCTTGCTCGCGCGGCATTTCCAGTCCGATGCGGGTGGCTACGCAAAGGCCGGCCATGAGCTGGTAAATATCTGCGCTGCAGTCCGGGCTGCGCATTTCGAAGGTTTGCTTGCCGGTAGTATCCATGGCTACGGCCTTTTCCTTGGGATTGGCCTTGGAGCACATGTCGGTTCCGGCACTCCAGCCCAGCGGAACGCGGACCAGGGCGCTGCGGTTGCAGTCTCCCCAGCAAACATTGGTGGGCGCCTCCTGGTGCGGCACCAGACGGAAGTAGGAGGTGGGGTTTTTGTTGCCGAAGGCCGTGATGGACGGCGCCAGGGTCATGAGGCCGGCAATGGCGGCGCGGGCTTCTTCCGAGAGTTTGCCATCTTGGCCGAGAGTAACGTTTTTACCATCTTTCATCAGGCGCATGTGGATGTGCATGCCAGAGCCGGCTTTGCCCGTTGTGATTTTAGGGGCGAAACTCACGTCCAGCCCATAGCGGTACGCCAGGTTGCGAATCACCCATTTGGCCAGCAGAAGCTGGTCTGCGGCCGTCTCCAGGGGGCAGGGGAGGAACTCGATTTCGTTCTGTTCATATACTTTCCCGTCCAGGGTAAAGTTGCCCACTTCACTGTGGCCGTATTTGATTTGGCCGCCGGTTTTGGCTACATGGTCCATGCATTCGCGGCGGAAATCGTTCAGCTTGGCAAAGGGCTCACTCTCATGATAGCCTTTCTGGTCCGTGGCGGGGAACAGTTTTTCTTCGTCGCAGATCACATAGTATTCCAGTTCTCCCATGGCCTCGAACTGAAGGCCGGTAGCTTTTTCAAAAGCGCTTTCCGCGCGCATGAGCGTGGCATGCGGCGCGCAGTCGAACGGTTCGCCGTTTTTATCGAAGAATCCGCAAAGGAAGCACAGGGTAGGAATCTCGTTGAACGGATCTACAAAGGCGGTCCGGTAGCGGGGAATTACATAAAGGTCACTGTTCCCGGCCTCAATGAAGGAAGGGAAGAGGCTGGAACCGTCTACGCGCTCACCCTCCGTGAGGATGGTTTCTGCATAGGCCAGGCTGTTTATGGTAAAGTTGAGCGTTTTTACGCGGCCGTCTTCGGCGGGATACATGAAGTCAATCATCCGGATGTTTTTTTCGCAGATGAAGTGAAGCATGTCTTCGCGGGTGAAATCCTGGGGCATCTTTTCCAGGAAAGCCACCACTTCGTTGGGGTTGAGTTCAATCAGTTTGTTCATGTCTGTGTGGTTAGGGATACAAAGATACCCATTCTTCCCCGATTAGACAAGCCCCCGCGTCAATCCTCCTTTATCTCCACTTCCAGAATGTTGTAACTGCTCAATTCCCGGTGATAAACGTTGGATGCTATCCTTTTGACGAGGTCGTGGAAATCGTCATCGGAGACCCCCAGGCCCTTGGTAAGCGTCTTGGCTATGCCCAATTGTATGGTACTGAAGGTGGTGTCGCAAAGGAGGATTTTGGCAATATTGTCGATGAATTCCTGCCTGAGGGCCGGATTCGAGGGCTGACAGGCTTTGATGGTGGGACTGTTGATGGCCTGTTTGAACCGCTCCAGTTCGAGTTCTTCCCGCATGGCTATATCGACGATGAATTGGTACCTTGTCTCCGATTCATTTTTTGCGAAGGAAGCAGCGGCCGATATCATTGCCAGATTTTGGATGTGGCAGTAGTAATCCTGCTGCCTTCTGGTGGGGTTGATGGTATTTCTGCTGGCGGTATTGCTGCGGCCGGATTGGTAGGTAGGACTGAAGGTGGGTTCCAGAACCGGGTGCGTGGCCTTGCTGAAGGCTCTCATGGTAATCAGCAGCCAGATGATGCCCAGGACCACGAACAGCATGGCCGTCCCGATGGCGTAAGACGCAATGCCGAAATAAATCCAGTACAGGACCAGCCAGAGCGGAATCATCAGCAGGGCGCCCCAGGGGGTGTCGAACTTCTTGGCCGCCCAGGTTGCCAGAGGCCAGGTGAGGAAGAAGGGGAGATTGGCCATGACGATGAGCCAGAGAATCAAAAGGACCGCCTGCCACTTCTGGGCCTTCTCGGTGTTTACGGTCTCCTTGCTTCTTGTGAAGATTTCCGCATCGATAAGGGTGAACGCCAGGGGAGAGAAGTTGGCAATGCTGGCATCCTTGGTTGCATGGGGCTCTCCAAGGGTAATGGCGGTGGCGACGCTGTCTTGATAGGTCACGTCCATTTCCCGCACAACCGTCTTTTCCCCGCGGGTGAATATCTTTACATCCTCATAATGGGCAAGTATGTCTTTTTTCCCGCCCTTTTTCTTGACGGTCTTTACGGACGCCGGCGCCAGATACTTCTCCGACACATCGTCCAGTTTAAGGCCGATAATCTTGCTCTCAAAGGTGGCCGAGTTGAATACGCAGTTGTATTTGGTGTTTTCCGGCTCCAACTTATCCCTGTAGATATAGATGAAAACCAGGGCACCTACTCCCAGCAGCATGCCCACGATGGAAAGGACGTAACTTTTGAACATAATCGATTGTGCAATAATTGCGAAGATAGCAATTATCCTGAGAAAATCCTCATCCCGGACTTGATCCGGGATCTCCTTATTGCAGAACATCTTTGAATTCTTCCTTGCCGGTCATCAGGCGCTTGGCGTAGGAGCATACCGGGAGGATTTTCACGCCCTTGGCACGGGCGGCCTCAATGACTTTCAGTACCAGTTTCCGGGCAATGCCTTTGCCCTCGTAAGCTTCGCGGACGCCGGTGTGAGTGATAACCCATTTATCGTCCAAAACGTCGAATTCGCATTCTCCAATCATTTTGCCCCTGTCAAAAGCGGCGCTGCGGTCCAATTCTTCTTCAAAGACGATGGAGATGGGATTCAGCAATTCATACAGCAGGGCCTTGGAGGGGCAACGGTCGATGATATGCAATCTCGGAAGCCGGGGCTTCCAAAACACCTGAATGTCATCGTTTTCGTAGGTCTTGTACCCTTGGGCTTCGAGTTCTTCCGAAATAGCGTGAAGGGGGGACCGCCTGAGTTCGCAAAGCAGAAAACCAGCCTTTTCGGCTGGTTTTCAAAACTTTGTAGCGGAGGCTGGACTCGAACCAACGACCTCCGGGTTATGAGCCCGACGAGCTACCAACTGCTCTACTCCGCGATGTGGAGTGCAAAGGTAGGGACTTTTTCCGGAAATACCAAATTTATTTCAAGAAATTTAGGATTTCCTGCAGCTCAGAGGCCTTAAATGCCTTTTGCTCACCGCTTTGCAGGTTTTTCACATTTACGGTACCGGCTTCCATTTCCGAAGAACCGTTGATGGAAATGAACGGAATGCCCTTCCGCTCTGCATATTCAAACTGCCTGCGGAGCTTCACGGCATCCGGATACACTTCCACCGCCACGCCGGCGGCACGGAGATCCCGGGCGATGGGCAAAATGTACTTCAGTTCATCGGCCCCCATGACAGCAAACAGGAGTGTGGTGGCCTGCGTGAGCGCCGCCGGGAAGAGCTCCAGGCCGGTGAGGACATCGTAAATGCGGTCTGCGCCGAAGGAGATGCCCACGCCGGAGAGGTCCGGCAGGCCGAAGATGCCGGTAAGGTTGTCGTATCGGCCACCGCCGCAGATGCTGCCAATTTCCCAATCCAGCGCCTTCACCTCGAAGATGGCGCCCGTATAATAATTAAGGCCACGCGCGAGCGAGAGGTCCAGTTCCACCGGCGCCTGGATACCCACGGCGTCAATAAGGCCAAAGAGTTCTTCTACCTCCGCCAGGCCCTTGAGGCCCGTCTCAGAGCTAATGCCGGAGGCACTGCCGCCCTGGAAAAGCTGCTTCATGGCCGCCAGTTTATCGGCAAAACTGCCTTCCAACGACAGGATTTGGCCGATAACGGCGAT
>CAMZCW010000100.1 GCA_947305045.1 uncultured Bacteroidales bacterium
TACTGAATTTTCTTCCCGAACGGAAAAATGGAGCCAATCGCCATCTTGAAATGCTGCATGCCCCAGGGAATCCCCACGATGGTGAGGCAGAAGACGATGCCAAACCCCAGGTGAATCAGTGCAATCTCCCACCAGCCCACAAGAATCCAGATAAGATTCATGACGATGGATACGCAGCCCGGCTGGTTGGGGCCGTCCACCAATTCTTTGCCGAAGGGCCATAGCGCGTAGGTCCCCAGCTTGAATAGCTGAATGCCAAACGGAATGCCGATGATGGTGATGCACATCAGCAGCCCCACGAAATAGTATATCAGGGCGATAAGAAGACCGCCCAGTACGAGCCAGAGAATATTTCCAAGAAAGTTCATAATAGTCAGAATTCCAGTTTATTTCCTTCTTCTTTCATTTCCACGTATTTGGCCTTGTTCAGGCGGAAAAGCGAAGCGATGCGCCCCGGACGGCGCTTGGGCTTAACCTCGGCAGCGGACATGGGCATCTCCGGCTCAGCGCAGCAATATTCCATATCGGCCATTATACGCGGAGCGGCATGCTTCATGGCCATCGCAGGCGGATCAGGCTCGGCGCGGCTGAACTCTACCGGTTCCTCGGCCTCTTCCAGGATGCCGGAAGACAATATTTTCCGCTGGAAATTACGGCGGTCAAACTTGACGCCGAGGATAATTTCATAAAGCCGCTGCAGGTCCGGAATGGTAAACTCTTCGTCCAGGAGGTCAAAGCCGACGGGCTCAAAGTGAATGTCCCGCTTGATGCGCTCAAGGGCAGCATGGATGATATCGGCATGGTCGAAAGCGAGCTGCGGAAGGTCATCGATGGGAAACCAGGCGGCTTCGTCGGCATCGTCGCCTCCTTCTACTTCAGACGGCTTCACAAGCGCATAGAATGCTATGGTAATCACGCGCTCGCGCGGGTCGCGCGAAGGGTCGGAGAATACGCCCAACTCGCCGATGGCCGATGCTTCCAGTGCGGTCTCCTCCTTCAGTTCGCGGAGGGCACCCTCCCTGGCCGTCTCATCGCCCCGGAGGAATCCGCCCGGAAGGGCCCACTCCCCCTTGTAGGGCTCTCCCCCTCTTCTCACCAGGAGGACCTTCAGTTTCCAGTCTTCATACGTGAAGATGACACAGTCCGTAGTGACCGCCGGATGCTCATACTTGTACTGATAAGGGAACGCCGCGCCCCTGACAAATGTGTAATTCTTAGCCATAGCAGGAGCAAATTTAGCCGTTTTGTTTCAAAAAACAAAAAATTGCGTCAAAATTACGCGAAATATTTGTTTGGCCCGAATATTGTTTATATCTTTGTGTCGGAATGACGCATTTAATAATTTAAAAACACAAAGCCATGGAAAACACGAGCAGCAAAACCAAAGTTTACAACGTAATCATCATGGACCGCAGCGGTTCCATGTGGGACATCCAGAAATCGGCCATCCAGGGCTATAACGAGGTGCTAGGCGGCATCAAGGCCGATGCCAAGACCTATGCGGATACGCAGGAGCACTTCATGACGCTGGTGCTTTTCGACAGCACCTCCATTGATAATGTATATTGGAACGAGGACCCGGCCAAGGCGGCTATCCTTACTTCGAAGACCTATGTCCCCGGGGCATCCACTCCCCTGTACGATGCAATCGGGAAGACGCTGACCCGGCTGCAGAAAGAGCTCAACGGGGACCCGAACGTGTCCGTCATTGTGACCATCATCACCGACGGATACGAGAACAGCTCCACGGAATACTCCCTGAAGGCCGTCAAGGCGCTGATCCAGCACCTGAAGGACGAAGGGTGGAGCTTTGCCTATATGGGGACGGACCACGATGTGGACGGGGTGACCGTGAGTCTCTCCATCACCAATGTGGTGAAGTTCGAAAAGACGGAGGCCGAGACGCAGGCCGTGTTCGAGAAGGAAAGACGTGCTCGTGCAAGGCATTCCAAGATGATGTCCCTGTTTGATGCCGCCATGCCGTGTGCATCCGCCTCGGAAAGACGGGCATACCGGAAGAGACTCTCCGAGGAATACTACAAGGAGGAGGACTAAGTCATGTTAGGAGCCATCATCGGGGACCGGTACGGGTATAGTTTTGGCAAGGGCTGGGCATACTGGCATCCGATTTATAAGTGGGAAGACAGTTGCCAGGGAACCGTTCCGTAGGCAATCATCGCCTTCTTGGACTCTGAATCCTTTGAAGATGCCATCCGAAATTTTTTGGTTGGAAGAAACTATTTTTGAAAAGTGGAGTTTTGTTGGAAAAAGCGCGGGGAGTATGTCAAGTCACATTTGTTGCAAAGACAATCCTTCGTATGAAACCTTGTAGTCATTGAATTGGTAGGTTGCACGCAGGAAGGCTTCGGCCTTTTGTTTCAATTCGCCGATGCTGATTTCTTCCTGCTGACGCTTTATCTCGAAGAAGGTCACTCTCTCTGACAGTTCATCGGCCGCAATCATATCAATCTCGTTTTCTCCCTTGCGGTCCCACCATCGGCCAATTCTGGTATATTTGCCGGTCTCCATGGACACACGGTGGAAATAGCGTTCCAACATCAGGCCGCTGAACGTGTCGTAGTCGCGCTCGATGATTTCCTGCAACTTGGCGTAATTCTCAATCTCCAGGATATAGTTGTATTTGTAGATGAACCTGAACCAGAAGGTATAGAATACATCGTCCAGTTCATATCGGACATTTTTGGTGGAACTCTTCTCGAACATGGGCTGCCGTTTGGCAATAAGCTCGTATTCCTTTTCCAGGTTGGTGAGATACCCGCCTATTTCCTTGCCGATGATATCCTCTATCGCGCTGCGGGTATTCTTTCCCCGTGCGATGCAAGAAAGGATGGAGAAGTAAATTCCGTAATCCTTGCCGAATTCCTCAATCAGGTTGTTCTTCCCCTCAGACAGGAAGGTAGAGTTAGGGCTGATGATTTGCTGGATCATGGCCTCCCTGTTCAGTGCGCCGGCATCGACCAGTTGATTGACATATCTGGCGACGCCACCGGTGAATGTAAATAGCGCCAGAAGGTCCTCATGGGTATAACTGGGATTATAGTCGGCCATAATTTGTTTGAGAACGGATGGCCCAAAGGGCTTCACCCTCAGTTCACCGGTGTTGCGACCGTATAAGGGCTCCTTCTTGTCTTTGAACAGCTTCTGCATCATGGAATAGATGCTGCCGCAGACGATGAGGTTGATATGAGCGCTCTTTTCGTAGGTATCCCAGATGTCCTGCATTTCGCTGAATACCGCCTTGTTCACGCGGTAGAACTCCTGAAACTCGTCAATGACAAGTGTGAAACTCCTTGTCTGCGACAGCCGCATCAAGTATCGGAAAATCTCGCTGAAGCTTCTGCTGCTGCCCAGCGTTGGAATGCCGAGCTTGTCTGTAATTTCCTCCATATAGGCCTCGCAGAGTTCCGATTCAGCCTTTCTGGCCACAAAGAAATAGACGAATGGCGTATCATTGTAAGCCGTCTTAATTAGCGTTGTCTTTCCGATACGCCGCCGCCCCGTGACAACCGTAAACTTGGCGGTAGTTTTCGCTGTTTCTCTTGTTTCCTTGAGGAAGGCTATTTCTTGTTCTCTGTCGTAGAATTTCATAGTACGTTCAATTTAATCCGAAATAGTTATTTCCGAAATCCCCGTTTCGCAACTGCAAATATATATCGAGAAAATGACATTTGCAACTCCAAGGCTATAGTAATTTGGAAAAGAGTCCTATTTTTTTCCTTCACGAAAGTGGGAAATCCAACCACATTTTGCGGTTAGCCCAAAGTGATAAGGTTGTTTAGATCTGATATTGCGGCCGCGGAAGACTGTCCTTGGGGGACTGGACCTTGACGATGCTGTCGCGGGTTGATCGGCCGAGGTCCTCAAGACTCTCTTCGAGACCATGCAGGAGGCGCTTGATCTTGTCTATCGTTTTGGAGACTGCGGTGTCCACCTGGTCGCCAATCCTGTCCGCCTCGTATTCCTTGGGTGCCCATTTGACGGTCGTGTACTCGCCCGTGGACGTGTCAAAGATTTAGTGGGCCATGGCGCGAGTTCGCCGAGGATTACCCGCACAACCCGGACATCCTCCTTGTTGACGGTGAGCGCTACCCAGAGGGTGTCCCCCTCGATGAGCGCCTTGGGGTAATTGTATCCCCTCGTCTTGTAACGCCCCTCCTTCCTTCGCGGGGGCAGGTCCCCGGGACCGGCGAGGAGACAGGCCCTGTCGAAGAGGTATCCATCCTCGGAGAGGGCCAGCACGAGGGCGCGGCGGGATTTCGTGCCGGTGGGATTGCCCACCCAGAAGGCCCGTCCATCCGCGAGCGTCCCGGCGCACTGCTTGGAGCGGGAGTCCGGGATATTGCTCAGGCGGGGCGCACTCCAGGATGCGCCCCTGTCGTCCGAGATGGCGTAGAGCTTCCGGAAGGAGGACTGCTGGTCACGGAAGAGCATGACCAGGCGCCCGTCGCGGGCAAGGTACTGGCTGGGCTCCAGGGGCTTTCCCTCCCCTTGCGGGAAGCGTGCTTTCCTCCATCCTCTCACACAGGAGGGGTCATCCGTGTAGACCGGGCAGAGGGTCGTCCCCGGACGGAAGTGCACGGCACCGACGGTCCTGCCGTCCGGAAGGCGCAGCGGGTCCTGCTCGAAAATACCCCCGACAGGCGTCCCGTCCGCCATGAGAACGGGCCTCGGGGCTGTCCATGACTGCCCGTCAGCGGTAGAAATGAAGTAGGCGCTCCCTCCGGCCGAACGGTCGGGCGCATAAATGTAGTTCACAAGGGCCGTGAGCGAGTCTCCTCGGGGAAGCCAACCTCCGGGCGAGGCGAAGTGGTCCTCCGTGGGTGGAACGAGCGTGGAAGGCAGCTCCCATGACTTCCCGTCGGTGCTTGTCGCGTACAGGATGCGGGTGTCGGGCGTGTCCTCGTCTTTTGCGGACTCCTGCCACATGCAGTAGTATCGTCCCTTGAAGCGGGTCATGACGGCGTTATTGACGTATCCGTCGGAGCGGTGGACCTCCGCCCACTCGGCGCCCTCGCAGCGGGGAAGCCCGAGGGAAAGCGTGTCTTCTGGGACAAGGATTCCATCCGCCATCCTCGGAATCGGCCCTAAGGCGCCACTGCGGCAGCCGTATAAGAGGAGGATAGCCAGGAAGAGAACAATTCGGTGTCTTTGCGTATTGCAATAACAGCCGTGAAAACGAGATGTGTTCATGCAGGAAAGCATTGTTCCCGGAAGATGGTCCATTAGCGTTCTATCTTGACTAATTGCAGTTCGAATATGAGCGTGGAATGGGCCGCGGACTTCGTAGTCCTTGGCTTCAAGAGCGAATAAAGGAACAAAGGTCAGAAGCAGGAAGAGGAGAGTTCGTTTCATCATCGGGACGTATTAGTATGTGTCACCCTGCGGGTTTGAATGAGGACGGAAATGATGATTAAGGCTATTCCCAGCCAGAAAGAGAAGTTTACTTCCTGGAGCTCGCCGAAAAGGATGGCGGCAAAGGCAATGCTGTAGACGGGTTCCAAGTTATAGGCCAGGTTCACAGTAAAGGCCGATAGTGAGCGCAGCGCCTGTAATTGGAACAGGAACGGCAGCACGGTAAAGACGGAACCCAGAAGCAGCAGCCACAGGATATCGGCCTTTTGGGGGATGATTTCGGCCAGGGGAAGGAACGGGACCAGCAGCGACAGGCAGAAGACACCGCCGATTAGCTCGTACAGCAACATAGTGGCGCTGTCTTCCCCTGTTTCCGTGGCTACATTTATATTGAGAAGCGAGAACAACGAGTATAGTGCCGCAGACAGGAGTCCCAGTGCAATTCCCAGCCGGTATCGGATGTCCAGGCTGAAGATGAGCAGCACGCCGGAAATGGCAATGAAACTGATAAGGACTTCTATCCACGAAATGCGTTTCCGGTTGATAAGCGGATCCAGCAGCGCGGTAAAGAAACAGGAAGTTGCAATGCAGGCAACGCCGATGGACACGTTGGAAGCCTGAATACTGGCGAAGAAAGCTACCCAGTGAAGGGCCAGGATACCGCCACATCCGGCAATCTTGGCGAAAGCAAGCCATCCCACTTTGTGCAAGCGCCCCATAAGCGCCAGGAGAATGGCCAGCACGGCCACGCTCACCATGATGCGATACCACACAAGGGGCAGGCCTCCGAGAGAAATCAGTCTCCCGAAGATGCCTGTCCAACCGGCCAGAAACACGGCCGTATGGAGCAGAATAAGTGTCTTGGTGTCCTTGCTACTCAATGTTAAGGATATCCTGTGAAACAATAATCTCATTGCCTTTGCGGCCGGACTTGGCGAGGCGGACCATAGCGACGGCGACAGCCTCGGTTTGCATAGGAGTGTATTGGCGCATCAGGCCGATGGCGTTGAAAGCCTTCAAAGCCCAAACGCCAACCTTTTCGCCGAAGCGGTCACTTCCCTTTCGGATAAGGGACGGCGGTCTGAGAATGAAGCAGGCGGGGAAACCGAGCTTTTGCACGGCATCGTCAAGGGCGCCCTTCATCTTGGTATAGAAAACCTTGGATTTAGCGTTGGCGCCCACAGAAGACACCAACACATATACAAGCACACCATTCTCACGAGCAGTCTTTGCGGCATTATACTGATAGGTGTAATCCACCTTCCATTGAGCGTCCTGGCTGCCGGCGGCCTTAATGGTGGTGCCTAGCGTAGAGAACAGGACATCCCCTGTGAGCTTATCGGCCCACTGCTCCGGATGATCGAAATCCACCACGTGTGCAACGAGTTTAGCCGAAGGAATCTTCACTTCCCTGCGGACAAAGATATCCACGCGGTCGAAGGTGTCGTCATGGATCAGTTGCTCTACCAAGTCTTTGCCGATGGCGCCCGTTGCGCCGAGAACTAATGCTTTCATAGCCACAAAGATAATGGAAATGGCGGAGAAAAGTAGTATATTCGCACCAATGAAAATCGAAGAAGCCATGGTGTACCTGCTGGCGACAAGTCAGCACGAAATGAAGACCGAGCAGATTGCCAGGGAGCTGGAGCTGCGCGGGCTTGTACCAAGGCGTGCCGGGCGACCTCCCCTGGATGGCCGTGTGATTGCTGCTATTGTTTTCAAGCACCCGGAGGTGTTCTGCTTCAATGAGGGAAGAGTGCGGCTGTTGATGTAATTCAGAGTCTCAGCACTCAAGCTCATTTAGAACGGCATTCCAGTCGGGGAATTCGGGGCTACCGAAGTGAATCCACTTGCCGAGGAAACTATGGGTGCCGTGTTTGTCACGGTCGTCAATAAGGTATGCTCCTCTTAAACGTTCCTTGTGGTGGCACAGGATGAGACGCTTGGTAAAATATGGGTCCATATACTGCTTGACCCAGTTCAGTTTGTCAGACCATGCGGAAGGGTTGTCCCAAGGGGCCGTGGAGAGAAATATGGACATCATACTTCTCGCGAAGCTTATTGACGGCATCGATGGCGCCGGAAAGGTCGGCTTTATAGGTGGATTTGGGAGCGGTGTAAAGACGGCCGAACTGGAATTTCTGAATCTTTTGCATATCGAAACTGAATTAGTGACGATATACTATAGAATCAAATGGCAAAAAATTCAAAAAAACTTGCAAACTTGTCACCGCGGAAATCATAGCGCTTCAAGGGCTCTTGTCTTTATTTAAGGTCCCCATTCGCTTCTATACAGAAGACGGCATAAAGGGGAACAGCCTTGATTCCGTTTGCAAACCCGAAATTCTTGCCGGAGATTCTGTAGGCGTAAGGGCAATTGTAGGTCTTTTTGAAATTGTTCAGGCTGATAGCATCCACCTTCTTACCCTTTTTGACTTCCACGGGTATCACGTTCATCCCGTCTTGCAGGATGAATTCAACTTCCTGTGTATTGTCGTTCTTCCAATAACGGAGTGTTATGCCATTGGCTGCAAGTGCCTGGCCCACATAGTTTTCAGCGACAGACCCGAGGAATGTATTGTCGGTCTCTATAGCGTTCAGCAGCATCTGAACCGGCATCTGCGTCTTGGTATTCAGAAGTCCCACGTCGGACA
>CAMZCW010000101.1 GCA_947305045.1 uncultured Bacteroidales bacterium
ATGCAGGTTGTCGAGTTGCAAGGGCGGGAGCCGTTGCTGGGTACAAGCGCCAGCACTACGATGTCGGGCTCGCGTGAAGATGAGTATGGATCCCCTATCGACATTTGGTAAAATTAAGGAGGATATTACTATGAAACAAGCTTTTAGCAAGATGCTTCCTTTAGCCGTCATCCTGATGGCCGGCGTTGCCATGGTCGCTTGTTCGGTAGAGAAGCAGCCCACGGAGACCGTTGAACCGAGCCCGAAAAAAATGTTAACCCTCACCATAGACGCCTCCTTGGATGGCGGAGCCACCCGTTCGCTGAATATTGATGGGGAAGAGAGGCTTTCTGCCATCTGGAAGGAGGGCGAAAAGGTGGAAATCTATGGTAACATACCCTTTCAAGGTGAAGGAAAGATTGGCGAACTGACGGCATCGAATATTACAAACGAAGGTAGAAGTGCAACGCTCTCGGGTGCGGTTGATGTTTCATCCGGTGTTCCGATGACCTTGAGAATGTACCTGAATCGCAGGGACGATCCCTTCCTTTTCTACCTTCAGGACGGTACGCTGGACGGGCCGGCGGGCGCGGAAAAGTTTGAGATGGCCAAAGCAGAGGTAAGCTTATCGACTTACAATGATGAGGAGCTCTTTTATAACGGGCCGGCTACTTTTGTGAGCCAGACGGCCGTGGCAAAGTTTACGTTTAAAAACGGTAGAACACCCATTCAGGCAACCAGGATGCAAATTACGGCTCGGCTGCCGTTTAGCAGTCCCGATGTTGTAATGGATGAGGGGGATATTTTGGATGTGGATTTTTCCACACCCAACAACGGTGTCATCTATCTTGCCCTGCCAGTTCGGGATGTCTTGGCCAAGGCCCTCAAGTCGAAGGATATATTGATACAGAGAACGCTCGAAGAATATGAGGAGGCCCTTTCTGCGGCCGAACTCACCATTAAGGTCTATGAGGGGGAGAAAGAATACACCACCACAAAGACAGGTTATAACTTCGCCGCCGGAAAATATTACGCCGCCCAATTGAAATGGGCGGGGCAACTGCGCCCCGGTGATTATTATGAAGCCCATTGGGACGATGACAATACGCGTGTGTATTTTACAGAAGAGACAAGAGCGGAAAACGAATACCAGGTGCTTGACGGCACCACCGTAACGTCCATTACTGAAGGTTGGTATGTCGTTAAGGATAATGTAACCATTTCCGGAAAACAATCCCTCACCGGCGACACGTTTCTCATTCTTTGCGATGGCGCCACGCTGACGATAAACAATGAAGGAGAGTTCGCTGGAAATGGACATGCGCTGACCATTTATGCACAGGATGAAGGTACTGGAGGACTGAATATTATTCATGAAAAGTACGATCAAAATCATACTGTTTTTTCGGCGTTAAGTAAGCTGTCCATCCACGGCGGAAATATTCATGTCACCGCTAAAGGAATGAGTATGGAGGTTCTCTCTTGTATAGATGTTGACTTTTACGGCGGAAGGTTTGAAGGAACTGTTTTAGGGGGAGATATGTATTATAATTCCAACGCGGCGGATCATACCTTTAATCTGTATGGTGGAATATTCAGGGCCTCTAGCAATCAATTTGTGTTCTATGGTCAATGGCAGCGTACTTATATTAATCTGAAAGGGGCGACGGTTGAATCAGTCGGAGCAATTCAAAGTTTTTATCCTTTGATAGGCATTACCATTCTTAATGACTACACCATTTACCACAGCAAAGTGGGATTTGAGGACGCTCTTCTGCATGGAGATGGAACAGTAGATGATTTAAAGATTACTGAAAATATAACCTATTTTATCATTAAGAGAGGTTAATCAAATGTAAGCAATGCAGAACAAGAAAAAACGTAAAGACAATAAAAACAATATGATGAAAAATACTCTACAATTTGAGTTTTACGAAGCTCCTCGCACAGAAGTGCTGGAGGTGTATTTTCAGTGCCTGAACTCGGCAAGTCTCGCACTGACCGACTATGAACGCCAAGACGAAGAAGATTGGTAGTATGAAACAGATGATGAAATATTTTGGACTTACCGCCATGGCCGTCATGGGCCTGTTGGCATGTACCCGCGCTCAAGTAGAGCAGCCGGTTCAAAAGACGATAACCCTTACTACCACCATCAATTTGGGAGGAGAGGAAGACGAAGACTCCAAGGCTTTGTCGGCCCTGGGCGTGAAAACCTTTGCCGTGGGGGAACAGGTGGCTGTGATATATGCTGGTACTTACGACTCTTATACAGGCAAGGTTGTGAGCGCGGCCCTGAAGGCGGAGGATATCTATGACAATGGCAAGAAAGCCAGAATCACGGTGGCTTTACCAAGCGAAGGCGACCAAAAGGCCCAGAACGGCGGTATGTTTCGCATGATCTATCCCGCTTCAATGGCAGCGGATGGTGACCCTACAGTAATACATGGAGATGGCAATCTCAAACTGTCGGCTCTTGGTACGCAGGATGGAACGCTTTTATCCTTGGCGAATAATCTGGACCTTTGCGTGTATGACGGCAATTTTGAGACCATTAACAATACGGCTGCATTCCCATCATCCATTTCGCTGACCAACCGGCTTGCCATTTGCGAGTTTAATGTGTTCGTGGACGGCGTGGACAAAACCGACACAATCACAGAATTGACGTTCGCAAATGGCGCTAACACCTATACCATAAATAGGGCCGCTTCTGCCGGCCCCATCTATGTGGCCGTGCAACCCGTGACAAGCGGGGATATTGTCATAACCGCGAGTGATTCAAATAAGGCCTATTCCAAGACCGTTTCCGGCAAGACACTGCTTGCAGGCAAAATGTATCCCATCAATTTGAAGGGCGTAGCAGTAATGCTTTCGTCACTAACCCAAGATTATGAGGCCAAGAACGGAGATGTCCTTACAGGGACGCCTGGAAAGGATATCCGGATTATCATTGCCGATGGTGCCACGGTTACCCTGCAAAACGTAAGTATCAATGCCGATGACACTGTTTATCCCGGCATAAGATGCAATGGTGATGCCACCCTGTTACTCGTGGGCTCAAATACCGTAAATGGCCGCTATGCGGACTATCCCGGCATTTATCCCGGCCCCGCGGGAAGTACACTGATTATCCAGGGAAATGGTTCTCTGTCGGCCAGTAGCGCCGCTGCGCCAGGTATAGGCAGCAGCAGTGGCGATTCTTCCTTTATTAATTGCGGAAATATCGTGATTGCAGGGGGGACAATAGTAGCTAGTGGTGGTGGCAAGGCGCCCGGGATTGGCAGTGGTGCAGGTAGTGATGTGAGTGAAAATAAACCACGTTGTGGGGACATTACTATTACGAGTACGGTCACTCGGGTAACGGTCTCTAAAGGCGCAAATGCAACCTACAGCATCGGCCCGGGGCAAGGAGGCTCTACCTGCGGAGCGGTTAATGTCCCAGGATACTCGGGGTACATTACCACTAGTCCCTATATCTATCCCGCGCCTTAACTGCAACCCCTGAGGTTACTTTATGAGAAAAACTTATACTAAAAAATAAAAATATGAAGAAGTTGTTTTTAGTGCTTGTCGCCACTATAACTTGCGGCGCTTGCCTGTTTACATCGTGCAAGAAGAATGAAACCCCGACACCCAGCGAGCCTGAAGGAGAAGCGTATGTCGTGCCGGAGGAACCTACCACCGACCAGCTGGAGGTGAAGGTGACCGTGCCCATGCCTACGGCCGCTCTTAGCAGTTTTGATGAGAACTCCATGGCCCGTGCCCTTTTAAAGCGTGTGTCCAGTACCACCAATGCCATCGGCAGTGATACCAAGATGGTCTTGTTTAAGGGCAGCGACATCCTGTCCATTAGCAACGACGTCTGGAGACAGATGGCCCGTGTTTACATGAATGACGGTTATATCGGCATAGAACGCGCCACCAATTCAGAGGTGTTCACCTTCGCCGTGGGTCTCGGTCTTGCCGTAGGTATTGTCCAGGATGAGTTGTTGGAGGAAAGCGGCATAGAGGTTTCGGGCAAAAATGCTTCCAATGCCTCAAGCGCATACGCCAACGAGCTGCAGCGCCGCGTAGCCAATGCCGGCGCCCTGACAAAGGCTGTGGCCGATGTGGAGGAGAATCCTGACAGCATCGACTTTGAATTGTTCATCCTGACGCCGGCTAAGAGTTTCTCCCAGGCACCTTACAATGCCGAGGAGACCATTTCTTCTACATCCGTAGATGAGTCGGGCAAAGAAACGACTAGAGAGGTCCAGATACAGCATCTGCAGAATGCTTATCACTATGGCCTGCTGGCCGACGGCGCTGCCGCCTTTGTGAATCAGCGGGAGAAGGAAAAGGAAGAGCTCGAGTCAAAGGCATTTGCCCTTACAAAAAGTGGTGGTGAGAAGGCTATGAACGATGTGTTGGGCTGCTCCGATGAGTTTGTTATCCACCACAGTCTTTCCGCCGTTGACCCCACTGGTAAAGATGTAACACGTCAGAACATGGTCACCACCACGCTCAAGTCGTGGAGCGTGCATGATTTTGGCAGCAAGCAGGACTTCTATTATGTGGATGAAAAGGTGGAGGCCCGGATGGGTGGACAGAATTCCGATTACAACAAGACACTTTATTGGGGACCCTATACAGAAAAATGGAAGCCGTCGAAACCTTTTGTGTACGATGGTCAACAATACAATTACTATTATGGCTCTTGGCTGAATCGAATCAAGCATAGTCTGGAGCTGACGGGAGCCGGCACCGTCACCGTGGAGGCGAGCGTGCCCAGCACCGACAACAGCAGCGAAAGCAAGACGATCGCTGTGGGCACCTCAGATTCACAATCCTCAACGCAGGGATGGAACATTGGTTTCAGCGGCGGCGGTGACAGCAGCGGCAAATTATCCGGCAGTTTTAGTTTCGGCTATAGCTCTTCCACCACTACCTCACACAGCAACTCTTTCACCATGACCCACGGCTCCACCAACAAGGCTTTGAAGTTGGCAAGGAACACGAGGGGAACCGAGGTGACTTTTGATTATTCGGAAGGTGTTAAACCCGACTGGTCGTGGAAACCTTTCCAGATTGTTCACATGGCACCGGATATCCTGACCAATGACTGCGAGGTGAACAATATGGTGTGCTGGAGAGTGAAAAATCCGTCCGACAGTTATAAGCTAAAGATCTCTACGCGGCACGAAACATCGAGTATGTGTGTATTCTATGTATTCGAGGGTTTTTCTAATAATACAGGTAGTTGGAGTGGTTATAATACGACCTGGAGTGACACCTATACCCTCAAGCAGCCCTGCCGCTATCTGGGTTCCTGGAACTGTGATATTGCCATAAGCGGTAAGAATCATGTGGACAATGCCTCTGAGCTATTCCGCAAATACTTGCAGGGTGTAATTGTTGAGGCTGCATTCAAGCATCAGTTTAATGTGGCTGAAATGGAGCAGGGCGAACTGGATGTGATGAAGAATCTGATGAGGAACGTCTCTCTCGCCATGAGCCAGCCTGAGGCAAAGCGCAAGATGATAGAAAATTACGCCAAGGAACTGGGCATTGAGTCATACATCATCACTTGGTTCTCTAACGATCCAACGGTAGAGGAGAAGTTCACGCTTTCCAGAGCCATCGAATAATTAACTAAAATACACGTGAGAATATGAAGAAACTGTTTATTGTGCTTGTCGCAGCATTTGCACTTGTCTGTATGGCCGTTTCCTGCCAGAAGCAGGGGAGTGGAAACGGCGTTTACGGTTGCTCTGTTTCCGGTGAGTCCACTACGGAACTGAGAGAACTGGCCGATGAAATGCACTCGGCCGTCAAGAGCGCAGTTGGCACCGTTTCCGAGCGCAGCAGCGCCAACGACGCCAAGGCCCTCACCGCCGCTCAGGTTGTGCTGGATGCCAAGAGTTCCAAACCCGAAGGAACGATTATCCTGTATTTCGCGCCCAGCACAAAGATCGGTGAGCCCGATGCCCAGAAAGTCATTTTAAAGACTTGGAATTTCTAAATTCCGTGCACTGAATAGAAAAACGAGGACGACGCAAAGTTGCCCTCGTTTTTTCTAAAAGCTTTGTGGAGGCAATATACATATTTGATGATAATATTGCAAATATTCACGAAAAATCATCAAATATGATAATGCTTTGCTAAAAAAGCAATTCCGCGCGAGATGGCCACATTTCACCAAAAGTCGTATCTTTGCGCCGCGAGGAAGAGAATTGAATCGTCAGGATTGTATATAATAACCTCTCCACCCAGGTTTTCTTTTTGTATATCGGGCAACTGTCGCAAATTTTGCGACTGTTCAATGCTTTTCTTTGCCATAGGCTCAAACATTTTTTGCTAAGATAACGAATCTTACCCAAAAACCTACAACAAACGGTTGAATTTGGTCATGGACTGGGCTTTGATGAAGTATCGCCCGCCGGTGGGAGGGATCCGCTCTGCGGAATCTCGTCCTTGTTTTGGGCCGTTTTTGAGGACGACACCCCCATTTTGCCCTCCTCGTCCATAAAATCGGGCTTATTTAAGGACGAGACGGCGTTTGGGGGTGTTGCTCCTGGCCTACTTACCGAAAGTTTCTTTCTTCCACTGGCTCCAGCTCTTGGAGTAGCCGTTGGCGGCGTTTTGGTCCGCATACATTTTCATGACGTGGATCATGTGGCTGGTTTCGGTGAAGAGGGGGATGCGCCACTCTTTGACGCCCGGGTAGTACTCAAAGTAGGCGCAGGTGCCGCCGATCAGGCATTGGCGATAAACGATGTCTTTCTCGGAGATCTCAGGATTGCGCAGCATGTCAAAGAAGGCCATGAACACGGAGGTGCGCCCGTTGCCGCCGGCGCAATGCAGGTGGACCCAGGCGTTCCCAGGCACCGTACGGTAGAAGGCGAGAAAATCGTCAATGACATCGTCCGTGGCAAAGGTGTGGTCCAGGGCAGTGACGCGGTAAAAGCGCAGGTCCAGGCCCTTTTCCTTGGCGATGTGGGCGACGGCGGCTTCTTCCGTGAAGGTGTATTCATCTTCCACGTCAAGCTCTACCTCGTTTTCCGGCAAAAGCTGGTAGTCGTTCTCGGAGCCGAATTCGCCCGTAAGGATGGTTTTCCCCCTGAAACTTTCCAGCAGTTCCTTTTCACCCCGGACAATATCGGCCTTGCCGCGGCCGATATTGGCCCAGTTGTTATAGCCGTAGGCGGACAGGCCCTGGCCGTTGACAAAGAAGTTCCACTCCTGGCGGAGGTTCACAATGTAGATGGGATTATTGCCCGCCAGGCCCTTGAGCTCATCCACCAGATACAAAAGCTCCTTGTAGCTGTAACTGCCTGAACCTGAGATGTTCAGATTGTCCAGACCCTCGCGGGTGGGGGTGTAGTCCCGCGTGCCGGAAGGGAGCGAGGAGCGCTTTGCGTCGGAATAAGGGTACCGGCAGGTGCGGAAGTGGAAGGGCTCCACCTTGGCAGAGTCAATGTTGTTCAGGCGCAGGGCGTACCACTCGTATTCGTCCGCGTGGGCCAGCCCCCGGGATTCACGGACCTGGGCACTGTCCAGATAGGCATACCAGGCTTCCTGGGTATAGTCGGGAAGGGCCGGCGCATCTTTTTGGCAGGCGACAAAGTTGAACGTCACTGCCAGCAGCAGCGCGGGCAGCATCAGCCAGGCGGGGATTCTTATGTTCGTTTTTTACAAAGTGTCGTAGGCCTCGATGGCCTGGGAAAGGCGCTGCTCGACATCGGCCAGCCGATACAGGCCGTCGGCGTTGGCGGTGAGGCCGCTGAGCGGGATTTTGACGCCCATGGGCGGATTGTCGTAGGTAAGGGTGCTTATGGCGCGCAGCTGTTCGGCAGAAGCGTACACCAGCAGGAGGTCTGCGTAGGCGTTGCCATCGGCCCCTTTGAAGCATTCGATAATGAGTTTGCCGCCAATCGGCGTGCGTTTTTCGATGGAGCCGGGCAGGTCCGGAAGCTCTGCGCCCAGGGACGCCATGACGCTGCTCAGGTTGGAGTCGTGGCCGCAGAGGAAGGAGAACACGCGTTTGCTGTTTTGCAG
>CAMZCW010000102.1 GCA_947305045.1 uncultured Bacteroidales bacterium
CAAGCATAGGAGAAGGCATATAAGGGTGATTTCGTATCGTTTCATACTCAGGCGGAATTACGATTTAGCGACCACTAATATAATCATTTTTCCCGCTCCGACCAACACCAAGCGCTTGGAGCACCATTCTACCATACAATTCACAGATTAATTCGTAAATTTGCCATGTGAAACTCACCGACCTCAAAGACCTTCACGTCATTAAGAAAAGCCTGGGACCTCAGCCGGAGCCGAAACCGTAGCAGAACCAGCCGCGGAAACGCTCCGTGGAGCTTAGGAGCAAGGAGGAGGAACACGCTCGGAACGAGGGCCTTTTCAAGGGCCAGAAGGTCCGCATGATGGACACCAACGACACGGCGACCCTCATCGGGTTCGGCAAGGACTTCTATGAGTTGGAACTGGACGGTCTCACCATCCGTGCTGTCCGCAGCGAGGACCCGCTGTCGGACCTCACCGTGGACCTCCATATCGAGCGTATACCGGGAAGCGACGGCATCGACCTTTAGGGTACTGACTTCGTCGGCGGGAACTCCGTCCCAGGCATGGGAGAGCTTTTCCACGGCCATTTGCCAGTAGGAAGGCGTTTCGTCGTTGGGGAGGAATTCAATCCCGCTCACCTTTTCATGGGAATCCAGATGAATGACGATGGGCGTAGGGCCAAAATAGCCTTCGGCGGCTTTCAGCGCGCTGGTATTGATGGTAACACTCCCGTCCTGTCGCCTCTGGACAGGGGTGGTGGTTGCGCATACGGCAACCAAAAGTGAGATAAGAAGAAGTGCTTTTTTCACGGGTTCTGAAGTTTTTCGGATACAAAGGTAGCCACTTCCCTTCAGGCAGGCAATTCCCAATTGTTGTGATTTTTGGAGGAATGTATCGATAAATAGACTATCTTCGCAGCAAAAAGTATCACGTGGAGAAATGAAGATTGAAGAGGCCATGGTGTACCTGCTGGCGACAAGCCAGCACGGGATGAAGACCGAGCAAATCGCAAGGGAGCTGGAACTGCGCGGCCTGGTGCCGAGGCGTCCCGGCAGACCGCCCCTCGACGGAAAGGTCATTGCGGCGATTGTCTTCAAGCATCCGGAGGTGTTCTGCTTCAATGAAGGGCGCGTGCGGCTGCTCATGTAGGAAGCAAAGATCTGTTCTTTTTCGTTTAAAATGCGTATATTAATGATTAAATTTGCATAATTATAACACGATTGCCATGAAAATTCGCGTCTCTATCAAATGGTTCGCAGCAGCGCTTCTTGCCTCCACCCTTGCCCTATCCTGCAAAAAAGACAATCCCACCCCTGTTGCAGCACCGGACACCTATGAGGTGGCCGTCATGGACTTTTCTGCCACCAGGGGCACGTTCCACATTGGCGGAAAGTTCTACATGCCCCACGGCCTGGAGGGGAAAAAGCCGGCCGTCATCCTGTGCCACGGCCTCTTTGCCTCTCACCTGATGATGGAGCCCTATGCCAGGGCCGCCGCCAAAATGGGCATCATGGCCGTGTGCTTTGACTTTGTGGGAGGTCCTGCCGACAAAAGCCTGAGCGACGGTGACATCGCCAAGGACAATTCCGTCCTTACGGAGATAGAAGACGTTACGGCCGTTTACGACGCCCTTGTAAGCCGGGCCGATGTAGATCCCTCCCGCATTCTGGTAATGGGCGCCAGCCAGGGCGGCATAGTGTCTGCGCTGTTTGCCGCCAAGTACCCTTCCCGCGTCAAGGCCCTGGGGCTGTTCTTCCCCGCCTTCAACCTCCCGGAATATGTGAGAACCGGTGTGGAGACGCTCTTCGACAATAACCTGGACGCCATTCCGGAGGAGGGCCTGGGCACCAAACTTCTGGGCATCGACCTGGGTGACATAAACTATACCTTCTCCCCCAAGTATATCCGGGATGCTTATGGCATAGACGCTTACGGGACCATCGGCAACTATAAGAGCACCGTTAACATTATTCACGGAGACGAGGACATCATTGTCCCCATTGAATACACGCATGAGGCCCTGAAGGTATACTCAAATGCCCACCTGGATGTGATTCACGGCCAAGGCCATGTTTTTGACGATAATGGTATAAAACAGGCCACCGCCATCCTGCAGAAGTGGTTCCCCAAGGTTTTGTAAACATTGCTCGCCATAGGATCGAGTTCAATGCTGCTTGAATTTGGCAGTTCGTGGCGCACAACGCTTTTCTGCTCGGCCTCCTTCTCCTTGGCATCCAGGCGCTTCTGCAACAGTTCTGGGTTCTTTCCCAGCATGATGATCCCTGCAATAAACATCGGCACGAAAAGGATGCCCATAAACAGCCAGGCGTTCCAATATGAGAACGACCATGCTGGCAGGAAAAGTATGGCTCCTACTAGAATCACGCCCAGCAAGTACTTGCTGATGGCTTGTGTAAAGAGCTTTTTCTTATATATAACACGCAAAACTAATCATTTTTTGTGGTAAATTAGCGGTATGTATTCGAAATTGTTGAAATATGACTTGGGCGCAGGGGTTGAGGCCTTCTCCACGCGGAGGGAGTCTGTACTCCCCTATCCCGTGATTCAGGGGCATCAGGTGCATGGGGCTAAGGTGGCTTTCATTGAGCGGCCGGGTATGACGCGGGAAGAACTGGAAGGGTACGATGCATTTGTGACTACGTTACCCGATGTAGCCATCGGCGTAAGGACCGCAGACTGCGTACCGGTACTATTGTATGATCCAGTTAGACGGGTAGTGGCGGCAGTACACGCGGGATGGAAAGGGACGATGCTGCACATTTCGGAGAAGACTGTGGAATTGATGACTGCCAAGTATGGTTGTAATGCCGCTGACATGCGGGCAGTTTTGGGCCCATCCATCGGCCCTGACAGTTTCCAGGTAGGCGAAGAAGTTGCCGAGCATTTCAAAAACGCTGGTTTTCCCATGGCCGATATCTGGTCATTCCTGGGAAAGGGTGACGGCACTCCTATGTCTGGAGGGCATCACGTTGACCTTTGGAAGGCCAACTGCTGGCTACTGGAGCAGGCCGGCGTGAAGCCGGAGAACATCCAAGTCTCAGGGATTGACACCTTTACGGACAAATCCTTCTTCTCTGCACGTCGTGAAGGCGTTCAGTGCGGAAGGATTATCAATTCAATTAAACTCGTGTAAGAACGGAGCTGAGGGTTGCAACTGGGTTATTGTCTCCTGCGCTAATTCTGGCTGTTTGCTATTGCCCGAGTGCGGTCAAGGGTCCATCGTATGGGACGATGACCGCACCAGCGCACGGGAGTAGCAAAGCGCCTGGCCATCAGGATGTAGTCCGAGCCGCCCGTGAAGGTGCTCAAGTAGCCTTCATTTCACGCAGTTGAGTTGTTCTTCTTGGATGCTTAATTATTCAATAACTCGGTGAAGCGGGCGCGGATATCGGCAAGGATACTGCGCCAGTCCTTGAGGTTGCCGTCCAAGTTGTCGGAGACAGCCTTGAGGCAGTAGAACGGGATATCGTACATCTTGCAGAACTGGGCCACAGCGTAGGCCTCCATGTCAAAGAGGTCGTACTGCTGCGAGAGTTCCTTCACCTGCTCCGGGCTGAAGGTCTGGGTGCTCATGAAATAATCCCCGGAAAAGACACTGGCGCCATCGCCCGGAAGGTCAATGCAATCATGCACCAACTCGCAGCCGCCGTTGAAGATCCGGGTACAGTTGACGATGGTGCCAATAGGATATTTGGCCGACCCGGCGCTGCCGATGTTCAAGACAACGGGATGGCTTCCTTCAGGCAGCGTTTCGTGCCATTTCACCAGGCCGCTGAACATCCGCATCTTCCCCATCCCGGTGAAAACAACAGGGAATGGTACTTCGGCAGGAGAAATCTCATCTTGGTCGGCCACAAACAGGACCACGTCACGGCCCTTGAGTTCTTCTAAAACTTGATTGACGGCAGTCATTGTATCACAATTAGCAGGCTTGACATGGGCATTCTGGTTTTTACAGGATATCAAAAGCAGTACTCCAAAGAGCAGGGCCAGCGTTATCTTCATATTCCTCATATTGCTTGGTTCTTTTAATTATGTAAACCGTCTACATCGGCATTGAGCCACCGGCGGAAAAACTGCAGGATTACCCTGCAGGTATCCATATCTTTGAGCGCCCAACTGTGCTTGCCACCCTGGACTTCGTAAAGGAGGACCTCGGTGGCTAGGCCGTTGACATGGGTGCCGCCCTCCCAGCGGTGAAGGACAACAGGGTGGGAATCTTCGTGCAAAAGCGGCAGCGGCTCCGGGGCACAGGGCGTGCAACCGTTTTCCTTCACCCAGGCCGCTACGGCATCCTCTACGGGAAGATAAGCCCCCCAGCCGCCCTGACCTTCAAGGTCGCCTTCCCAACGGGAGGTTTTATCGGCCGTCCCATGGATTTCCATGAAAGGGACCGGACCGTGGAACGCCACGGAATCGGCCACCCATTTCATCGTGAGACCAGCGACGGAAGCGATGGCACGGAACGTGCGCGGCTCCTTACGGCCGATAAGGTAGCACATCTCTCCCCCATTGGACATGCCGGTGAGAAAAAGCGTCCGGAGGCCGTGTTTCCGTGCTACTTCCCGTGCCAGGTGGCAGACAAAGGCATCGTCGTCGGTGCGCATCCCCTCCTGGGCCGGATAGCCCACGTACCAGCCGGTCTTGCCATTGGGCGCCTTCAATCCCTGCGGAATGCAGACGGCAACCCCCTCCTCCCTCGCCGCCGTGAGCATTTCGGGCCGATACCCTTCGGCCTTTCCGCCATACCCGTGCAGCATCACAACCAGCGGACGCTCAGGGAGCAGCGAAGGGGGAATGAAAAGGTAATGATAGCGCACCGACCCGTCATACAGCAGACTGTCCAGAGCAGGAACCTCTTGAGCAGCACCCTGGACACAAAGCCCTACCGCAGCCAAAATGGATAATAATGCACTTCTAAGTCTCATGGGCATTTTGTGAATGGTTCTACAAATAACAGACGCGAATTTACAATTTTTTCCGCTATTTTGTCCCATTGGGAAAATCTTATTATATTTGAGAAAATAAATATATGATAGACATGAAGTTACGTACGCTCCTTACGGCCGGCCTGGTGGCGCTGCTCATCGTTTCCTGCACAAAAGAGCCGGTGTCCGCAACGGATCCGCTTCCGCTGCCTTCCGGCGCCGAAGCCGGCAAGGACCTTTCCATAAAACCCGGAGACAATTTCTACGACTACTGCAACGGAACCTGGCTCAAAAATACGCCCATTCCAGCCAATAGTGCCGTGGGCGGGATATACGAGCAGGCTGCGGCCATGGAGGCGCGCGTTAAGGAACTCCGGACCAAGGTCCCGGATATTGAAAAATTCTACAGCCTCAAGGAGGCGGCTTTCAGCGTGCTGGTATTGATGGTAACACTCCCGTCCGGTCAAGTTAGCTGCTCCCCCTCTGTCACGCAATCCCCAATTGGTCAAGAACCTATTTCTCCCGAACCCTTTTCCCGCTCATATGCTCAATGGAAAAGTCCAGCATGGCGGCACGGGGAGCGTTCTTAACCATGTCTGCCTCCTCCGAGACTACGCGCATCGGCCGGAAAGTCATTTCCTTGTTCATACCATTCTAAGCCCGATTACGGACGCAATCAATGTAAAAATAAAAAACAGCCGCCAGAAACTCGCGGGCTCCTTGAATACCAGGATGCCGATGAGCACCGTGCCAATGGCCCCGATGCCCGTCCAAACGGGATACGCAGTCCCGATAGGGATGGTCTTTGCGGCTTTTGCCAGCAGTAACATACTCAAAGCCGACACCACCACAAATCCCGCATACCATCCGGCAGCCTCCCATCCGGTTGCGAGTTTTGCCTTGCCCAGGCAGAACGTAAACCCGCATTCGCACAGCCCGGCGACAATCAAAATGATCCAGTTCATAATCTTTGTTGTCCCTTCCGAGGGCTGCAGCAATACCCGGCGTCTCCTTCTGAGGGTGCACAAAGATACCTATTTTTCCCGCTCCGACCAACTGCACGTCAGCACATTGGACACTCGCAAGCGCCAGCCCGGCTTTCTATGTCAATAAACTGGACATTTTGTCCACAAAATGGACTTTCTGTCACCCAAGTCTTGCCAAAAAGTCCATTTCTGACGCACTGGCTCCGGCTTTGCAATATCCTTAGGCGTTCCGTTAAGGAAACCGGACGGAAGGCCACGTAAGGACCCGAAACCGAAGAGCGTTTAAAGTGATTTTGTTATGTTACCTACGATTAGAAGGAATCAAAGCTGGTTGCCTGACATCTTCAACGACTTCTTCGACAACAGCTGGATGGAAAGAACGAACTACACCGCTCCGGCCATCAATGTAATTGAGAACGAGAAAGAATATGACGTGGAGCTTGCCGCTCCGGGTCTCACCAAAGAGGACTTCCAGGTCCATGTGGACGAGGACAACAACCTGGTAATCAACATGGAAAAGAAGGCCGAGAACAACGAGAAAAAGCATCACGGCCGTTACCTCCGCCGCGAATTCTCCTATGAGAAGTTCCAGCAGATGCTTACCCTTCCCGAGGATGCCGAAGCCGAGAAGATCGAGGCCAAGGTGGAGCACGGCGTGCTGAATGTCCGCATCCCCAAGAAGGAAAAGGTGGATGTGCAGAAGGCCGTCAAGCAGATTGAGATCCAGTAATCGCTGGCTCTACAGTCATCAACTGTTAGGGACGCTTCCTGGATGGGCAGCGTCCCTTCTTTGTTGCGCCAAAATGTCATAAGGGAAGGCATGGACTGACTTTTGCTGATAACAGGTCAGTTCAGAAAAGATACTTTTGAAAATGTTCAATAAGCACGATATTGCCCGCGATGCCTGCCAGCTCTTCGGAGCCCAGGCCCGGAAAGGCTATGACTGGTGGTGGCATTCTTTCACCGGATACGATGCTGAGACAGGTGCAGCCAAACCTTTCTTCATCGAGTTCTTCCTCTGTAATCCCGCCCTCGGCGGGGATGAGCCTGTCTTCGGCCAGGTCCCCGGGGAACCCCGGAAGCCGTCCTACCTGATGGTCAAGGCCGGTGCCTGGGGAGAGGATGCCGCACAGCTTCACCGTTTCTTCGGCTGGAAGAAGATCCAGGTGGATTGGGGTGTTCCCTTTTCCATCGAGGCCGATGAGTGCTTCCTCAGAGAAGACCGCACCCACGGCCATGTGAAAGTAGAGGATGCCGCAGCACATCCTGAGTGGATGTGTCAGGATGGGGAGATGTCGTGGGACCTCAAGATCCGAAAGATAACGGCCTTCAACGTCGGTTTCGGTGCTGATGAGGTCTTCCGCAAGGCTGAAGCCTTCGAGATGTTCTGGCATGCGGAGGGTATGAAGAGCACCTTCGAGGGAGAAGTCATCTGGAACGGCCGTCGCTTCCTTGTGCGTCCCGAAGACTGCTACGGCTATGCCGACAAGAACTGGGGGAAGGATTTCACCAGCCCCTGGGTGTGGCTGTCCTCGAACAACCTCACGAGCGAGATAACGGGCCGTAAACTCATGGACAGCGTCTTCGACATCGGTGGCGGTCGTCCGAAGGTGGGGCACCTGGCCCTTCCGCGCCGCCTGCTGTCCGCCTTCTGGTATGAGGGAACGCCCTTCGAGTTCAACTTCTCGAAAGTATGGACCGGTGTGAAAACGAAGTTTGACTGTAAGGAAACAGACACCCAGATTGTGTGGCACGTCGAACAATCAAGCACTTCCGGGAGGATGATTTCGGACATCACCTGCGAGAAAAAGGACATGCTGCTGGTGAACTATGAGGCTCCGGACGGTCAGAAGCGCCACAACCGCCTCTGGAACGGAGGCAACGGCGTGGGAACCATACAGCTTTTCGACCATCAGGGAAAACTCATTGACCGCATCCACGCGGAGAACATCGGGTGCGAATACGGAGAATATTGTTAGAAGGAGCTCCTCACCTAAGGCGCCATTTCCTCCAGCCGGAGGGCGAGTCTCCGGACAAGCTCATCGTGGCGGAGAAGTCCCCACGGGGCGTCCGTGAAGG
>CAMZCW010000103.1 GCA_947305045.1 uncultured Bacteroidales bacterium
CGTTGCGGTTGCGGAGTTCCTTCACGGTGTCCACACCGGCGGCTTCCAGCAGCTCTGCGAACTGAGGGCCCACACCCTTAATACGGAAAAGGTCTGCGTGATTCACCCAGGTAAGAATGAGGTCTCCGCGGATACCGGTCTTCTCTTCCAGTTCCTTGCGGCCCTTGGCGTTGGCGCCGGCGGCAAGCAGTTTTTCATCCGTGTCGATACCTACAGCAATGAGTTTTTCCGCGAAAACAGGGCCAATACCCTGAATGTCAATAATTTTGTAAGCCATGGTTACTTTAGTTTTTATTAGGTAAATGGTTAAATTTCTATCCCAAAGTTAAAAAAATTCGCAGAAAAAAGAAAATATTTTTATATATTTGCAGCAGAGGCTAAATATTTATGGAGACTTTCCCGCTGGATAACGAAAAGATTTACTTCTCGTCGGATATGCTTACACTGGATTGCGAAGGCACTCCCGTGACATTAAGCATCACGGAGTGGCTCCATAAGGATCCCGTCCGCATCCACCGGATGATTGTCAAGGAAAAAGTGCTGCAAGTGGATCAGTTTGAGGTATTTGCACCGCTGGTTTCCAAGCTCAGAAGAGCAGACTATGAGTATTACAAGCGCATTACCGGCCTCAAAATGATTATCGACTTTCCCGGTTACTCCTCGGAAATCGAAGCCCGCATCCCCTACGACACAGACCCTATCGCCTTCTACAAATGGTGGCGCAAGGGAAAAAACGAGCATCGGGTCTATCTCTCCCCTGCTTACCAGTTCAAGCTTTTCCAGAAAGTTTCCAAAATGGAACCCAAAGTGATGCTCAAGAAAGACATCGACTTTGTGAAAAATTTCTAAGCCCATGACCCTGGAAGAAGTAATGGCTGTCCCCACAGTTCCTACGCAAGCAGAACTTGACAGGGACGTGTGGGATGGTGAAAACTGCCTGAGCTATTCTGCCGACGGGAAACGCCTCCTGGATGCGGAGAATTTTCCCGGAGAAGTGACAGTGCAAGACGGCTGTGAGGTCATCTGCGACAACGTGTTTTCCTTCCAGGACTATATGGCCGGCCGGCGGATTGGCGAGCATATCCCCCTGGAGGACCGCTCGTCCTACCTGGAAAAAATCCATCTGCCCAATTCCGTTACGCACATTGGCGCCAACGCCTTTGCGGAATGCGGCGAACTCATCCACATCAAGCTGCCCACCGGCCTGTTGTACATTGGCGAAAGCGCCTTTGTGGACTGCTGGCAGCTGGAAAAAATGGCCCTTCCCGCCAAAACGCGCGCTATAGGTCCCCGGGCCTTCCAGGGCTGCATCAACCTGTATCAGATTAAGTTGAACAAAGCGCTGGAGTTTATTGGCGCCGATGCCCTGGATGATTGCGAATCCCTGGAGGCCATCCTCATTCCCCGAGGCAGCAAAGAAAAGTTTAAACAACTGCTGCCAAACAACTTACACAAATTATTGGAAGAAGTATGACAAGTTATAAAGCGCCGCAGGACGGCGCCCTGCTGGAAACGCTTTTCAGCCTCTTTCCCCAGCAGTCGCGCACGTCCGTCAAAAATACGCTGTCCAAAGGCCAGGTGCAAGTGAACGGCGAGGTAAAAACCGCGTTTGACCACCCTTTGCGCAAAGGGGACCACATCGAAATCCTTCCCAAGGGCATTTCCATCGCCCGCGCCACGCGTAACGACGCCCGCGAATCCGTGGAGAAGGCCGGCGTAAAAATCCTCTTCGAGGACGAGCATTACCTGGTGGTGGATAAACCCTCGGGGATGCTCAGCGTATCATCGGCCCATGGGAGTCTGGCCAAGAGCGGAAAACGCGAACAGACGCTGTATGCCCTCCTGAATGCCTATGTGAAGGTGAACAAGCGCATGCAGCGCAAGGAAGACCTCATCAGCGGGGTCACGCCGGACCGCAGCACCGCCAAGGTGTGGATTGTGCACCGCCTGGACAAAGGCACCTCCGGCGCCGTGGTGTTTGCCAAGGACGAGCGCGCCAAAGACCTTTTGCAGAGCAAATGGAAGGAACTGGTGGCCGAGCGCCGCTACGTAGCCTGGCTGGAAGGCAAGGTGGAAAAGGACGCCGGCGCCATCCAAAGCTGGCTGCTGGAAAGTCCCAAGTCCCTGAAAATGAAGTCTTTTGACACGGAAGTCAAAGACGGACAGCTGGCCATTACGCACTACAAGGTGCTCCAGCGCACCAAATATTATTCAGAAGTTGAATTTGAGCTGGAGACCGGCCGCAAAAACCAAATCCGTGTCCATGCAGCGGAACTGGGGCATCCTGTAGCCGGGGACGACAAATACGGCGCCCAGACCAATCCCATCAAACGGCTGGCCCTGCACGCCCATACCCTGGTGTTCCGCAACCCTTACAGCCAGAAGATGGTGCGCTGTACCTCCCCGCTCCCGGATTCCTTCGCCCGCTTTGTCAAATGAATAACGCCTTCTCCCGCGTAGAACGGCTCCTCGGGGCCGACGGCCTGGTGCGGTTGACCCGTGCCCGCGTCATCCTCTTCGGCGTGGGCGGCGTAGGCGGCTGGTGCGCAGAGGCGCTTGTGCGTAGCGGCATCGGCCATCTGACTATAGTAGATCCGGACTGCGTAGACATCACCAACATCAATCGGCAACTGCCTGCGACAACGCGTACCGTGGGCCGCCCCAAGGTGGACGTGTTACGTGAAAGACTCCTGGAAATCAATCCTTTATGCGAAGTGACCGCCCTGCAGGAGCGCTATACCCTGGGGGCCGATTTCCAGCTTTCCGGCTACGACGTCATCATCGACGCCATTGACTCGCTCACGGACAAAGCCAACCTCATTTTGGAAGCCACGGCCTGTCCCGGTGCCTTTTTCTCTTCTATGGGCGCCGCCTGCAAAATGGACCCCACCCAGGTGCGCGTGGCGGAATTTTTTGACGTGCGCGGTTGTCCGCTGGGTGCCGCATTACGAAAAAGGCTCCGCAAAAACGGAACCTTACCCCGGAAAAAATTCTTGTGCGTTTACGATGAACAGGTGCTGCCCAACCTGGGGCCGGAACTGGATCCAGGGCCCGGAAAAGCCATTGCCAACGGCACCCTGGCGCCTATCACGGGCATTTTCGGGTTCACGCTGGCCGGCCTGGCTATTGAGCACATTGTGGGCAAATCCCTCTGAGCAGGTAACTTTCCTCCTGCACCTGATACCCTTCCGGCGCGCTGACCGGCGGCACGGGAATCTCCTCCAGACAATAGGTCTTGTGGCATTTCACGCAGTAAAAATGCACGTGAAGGTCATCGTCGGGGCCGTCGTGATGGCTGTGACAGAGTTCGTACCGCACGGGATCCCCGTCCAGCACGTGCACCAGATGGGCGTCCTTGAACGCCACCAGCGTCCGGAACACGTTACTCTTGTCAATGGATTCCAGCCGTTCCTCCAGCTCCATCATGGACAGCGGACGGTGGGCCTCCTCCAGCGCACGCGCAATGAGGAGACGGTTGGCCGTCACCTTTACGCCATGTTCCGCCATCAGGTGCTCTACATTCATAGGAGCGCCTCCAGGAGGGCCTTGTGATGGCCGGGAAGGATGATATGGTGATTGCCGATGGGACGGGTGAGGAAATAATTTGCATCGGCAGGCTGTAACTGCAGCGCTACCTGCGTGCGGCAGAGGTTGTCCTCATACTGGTTGTACTGCAACTCCCCTTCCGCCACAAAAAAACGGTCCAGTTTACCAGAGACCTTGAACACCGTCACCTTGCCCTGCGGAAGTTCTCCGTGGATGCCCACGCCCATGCCGGACTCATAATGGCTGTCCCACTGCCAGCTCCGCACCATGTTGAAGGGGACGGTGCAATGGGCAAAGAGTATTTTGCCGCTTTCTGCGTCTATGCGGGCAGGATTGGCCTGGAAGCCGGTTTTTCCGGTGAGCGCCTGGGCAATCATCATGCTCAGCAAGGCAGGAACATCCCCCTCGCAAGCGGCAGGAATGCCGGCGGCATTGAATTTGGCCAGCGCCAGGCAGCCGGTATTGCCGACGGATGTGAGCAGGTCAAAACAGCGAAGCGTAAAGGCATTGAGCTGGTAGCGCTTGACAATCACCTCCAAGGCGTGATAAATTTGCGAAGCGCCGGGATAGGCTGCGCGAACGGCCTCTGTCATCGGCTCCTCCGGCACAGGGTCCTGCGGGGCCTTGGCCACCTCCTGCAGCAGCTCCTCCATGGGAATTTCCACCAGGCGGGCACCCAGCTTTTCACTGATAGCGGTACTGTCTGCGTGGCTGGCAATGAGCCAGTCTGACGGCTGGCCGATAACGCCGATACGCGAGCCGAAGAGTTTTTTACGCGCCGTGGCCAGCTTTTCCAGGACTTGCAAGCGTTTTTTCAGGTACTCCGTACTGCCGTGGAGCACCTCCCCCTTGAGGCCCTGCTGCTGCAGGTAGGAGAGAATTTCCAACGACGCCGCCAGCGAATTGCTCTTCCCGGAAGTAAGTAAGTAATAACGGGTTACGCCCCTTGAGAGCATATCCGGGAGCAGTTTCCTGAAGATACCTTCCGCGCCGCCGGTGCGCACATAAATGACATCCATGCTGCCGGTGGTCCCGAACTCAGAATAATCGTCCCCCTTGAAGCTGTATTTTCCTTTGGGGAAGATGGCCGAAAGGAATTCGTCGCTGATTTTAGCCACAACCTGCTCATTATGCAGGCTGGAAGTGAGCGTATAAATTGCAATCATAAAAAAAAATTCCTACCTTTGTGCCCGGGAAAGTCTTACACGACCAGCTCCCTCTGAATTCCCCCAGGACAGGAATGTAGCAAGGGTAGGAGGTTGTAGCGGTGCGATGTAAGGGGCTTTCCCTTTTTTTGTTTAGTCCATGTGCAGGCTGTCGAAGATGAACGGAAGGAGGTCATCCACGCAGTGGAACTTGCGGATACGCTTGCTGCCCACCAGAATTACCTTGAGCGGGCGCTTGTGCTTTTTCTGATACTCCGCCATTACCTGCCGGCAACTGCCGCAAGGGGAAGCCGGGCTCTCACACAGTACGCCGTGGTCACTCCCGGCGATGGCCAGGGTATCCAGCGGGACGTCCGGATAGTTGGCACCGGCCCAGAACATGGCCGTACGCTCCGCGCAAAGCCCGGAAGGATAGGCGGCATTCTCCTGATTGGCACCTTTCACCACCAGGCCGTTGGACAGCTTGAGCGCCGCTCCCACCTGAAAATGCGAATAAGGCGAATAGGAGCCTTTCTGGGCCTCCAGGGCCAGGGCAACCAACTCCTGATCTTCTGCCGACATTTCTGTCACAGAGGAGAATTCTTCGTAGTTGATGGTTAATTGTAACTCACTCATGGCTATTAGTTCGTTATCCTGTCTTGCAAGATACGCATTATTTCGTTAATCTCCAAGCGTAGCCACCATTACCGCTTTGATAGTATGCATGCGGTTCTCGGCCTCGTCAAAGACAATGCTGGCAGGACTTTCGAACACTTCTTCCGTCACTTCTACGCCGTCCAGGCCAAATTTCTGATACACGTCCTCCCCTGCCTTGGTATCCCGGTTGTGGTATGACGGCAGGCAGTGCATGAACTTGCAGGCGGGGTTGCCGGTGCGTTCCATCAGCTTGGCGTTCACCTGGTAAGGCATCAGGAGGCCGATACGCTCTTTCCAGACGCTGTCCGGCTCGCCCATGGACACCCAGATGTCCGTATACACAAAGTCGCAGTCTTTCACGCCCTCATCCACGTTGTCCGTGATGGTGATGCGGGCGCCGGTTTCCTTGGCCACGGCAAAACACTGTGCCTGGAGTTCCGCGCTGGGCTGCAGGGCCTTAGGAGCGACGATACGTACGTCCATGCCCATCTTGGCGCCGCCTACCAGCAGGGAGTTTCCCATATTGAAGCGAGCATCGCCCAGGTAGGCAAACTTCACCTGATTCAGGGGTTTGGTGCTGTGCTCCTCCATGGTGAGGAGGTCGGCCAGGATTTGCGTGGGGTGGAACTCGTTGGTGAGACCGTTCCACACGGGCACGCCGGCGTACTTGGCCAGCTCTTCCACAATGGCCTGGCCAAAGCCGCGGTACTCGATGCCGTCGTACATGCGGCCCAGCACACGGGCGGTGTCCTTCATAGTCTCCTTAATGCCGATTTGCGAACCGGTGGGGCCCAGGTAGGTCACGTGTGCGCCCTGGTCGTGCGCGGCCACCTCAAAGGCGCAACGCGTGCGGGTGCTGGTCTTTTCAAAGATGAGGGCGATGTTCTTGCCCTTGAGGTGCTGTTCCTCCCGGCCGGCCTTTTTGGCGGCTTTGAGCGCGCGGGAAAGGTCCAGCAGATAACGGATTTCGTCGGGAGTATAGTCCAGCAGTTTCAGGAAATTGCGATTCTTAAGGCTTTGTTCCATAGTTATTTAACGATTCTGGTTCCGCAGGAAGGGTTACCCAGCTCCCCTGCTTCAGTAATAATGCACGCTTTGCCGCCGTTTTCTATAAAAAGGATGGCGGCTCTAACCTTGGGGGCCATGGAGCCCTCTGCAAACTGGCCTTCTGCCAGGTATTGCTGCGCCTGGGCTACCGTCAGGGTATCCAGGGCCTGTTCGTTCTCTTTCCGGAAGTTGATATACACTTTGGGCACGTCCGTGAGAATATAAAATTCGTCCGCGCCGATTTGGTTGGCACACAGGGCCGATGCCAGGTCTTTGTCGATGACAGCCTCTACGCCCTGGCCTTTAACGACCGGGATGCCCCCGCCGCCCACGGTGACCACAATGTAGCCTTCGCGGGCCAGTCGGCCCACCAGCTCCACGTTCCGGATGCCCACGGGCACCGGTGAAGCCACCACTTTCCGCCACCCGCGGCCCTTGGGGTCCTCGCGGTAATTACCTTGACCGGGAATCTCCTTGTAATACGGCCCTACCGGCTTGGTGGGGTTCTGGAAGGCAGGATCATCGGCACGCACCTCCACGCGTGTAACCAGCGAGACCACCTTGCGGTCCAGCCGGCACTTTGCCAGCACGCGGTCCATGCCGCTCTCGATCAGGTAGGCGATGGAGCCTTGCGTTTCCGCGCCGCAGAAATCCATGGGCTGGGCGGGCAGGCCATACTCCTTTTCCCCTGCCTGGTGCCGTAAGAGGCCGTTGCCCACCTGCGGGCCATTGCCATGGCCGATAACGATGTTGTATCCCTTTTCCAGGAGCGGCACCAGGTTTTCGCAGGTGCGTTCCACATTTTCCAACTGTTCGGGGAAGGTACCTTTCTGACCCGCACGCAGCAGTGCGTTTCCCCCGAAAGCAATCATAGCAAGTTTAGCAGCCATATCAGTCTCTTCTGAGTGGTAAGGTAGAGCAGCGCAGCAGGCCGCCCATCTTGGAAATTTCCCGGTAAGGCACCGTTTCCACTGTCATGCCCCATTTGTCCCGGAGGTGCTTGATGAGCCGGTAGAAATGTTCCTCTACCACCACCACATTCTCCGAAATGGAGAATACGTTGGAGTTCATGGCGTACATTTCCTCCGTGGTGATTTCAAACACATTCTCCTCTCCAAAGATATCCACCAGATGCTGGGCATCCCGAGGATTCATGAAACCGCGCCGGTAGATAATGGCCTTGTCATGGCCCACCGGCATAAAGGTACAATCCAGGTGCAGAATGCCCTGATACGGGTCTGTGTCACTCTTAAGCAGGTTCAGGGGCATGATATTGCGCTCCGGGAAAATCATTTTGAGGTAGTCCACCGCCAGGCGGTTGGTACGTGCTGTCTTTACCTGACTATAGTCCGGGAAGTTGTACTGGCCCAGGAAAATATAGTTTTTATACAGGATGACATCGCCCCCTTCCACGTGTACCGCTTCCGGCAGGTTGTAAATCTGTTTGTAATGGATTTGCCTGTAGATTTCCTCATACGCGTCAATCTCTTCCTGGCGGTCCGGGATAATGTTGGAGACAATGATTTTGTCGTCAATGACAAAACCCACGTCCCGCGAGAACACCTGGTTGCAATTGG
>CAMZCW010000104.1 GCA_947305045.1 uncultured Bacteroidales bacterium
GGCAATGTAAGTATTTAAGAAATAAGTCTTTACAACGCCTTTGTCGATAATGGGCATTTCCCGGGTGGCTACGCCTTCGCTGTCAAAAAGGCGGCAGCCGGTTTCACCGGGCGTGCGGGGTTGGTCCAGGATAGTAAGTTTCTCCGGGAACAACTGTTTTCCCAGACTGTCTGTCAGAAATGAATTCTTCTGCTGCAGGGAAAAACCGCCCAGGGCATTGAGAACCGGAGTGAGCAGTTTGGAGGCACATTCCGTGTCCACCACCACTGTATATTTGCCACCTTCGACAGCCTGCGGTCCCACTTGCGCCATGGCCCGTTCACAGGCGATTTGGGCGCAGTCCTTCCATTTCAGGTCCTGGAGCCGGGGTGCGGCATCCCACCAATAGCTGGAGAAATGGTTGCCCCGGGCATCCTCCACGGTGGTTTCGTAGCCAATCTCGAAGGACGTTTCCGTATGCCTGGCATACAGGCCCTGGCTGTCAATGGTCAGGGTATCAAAGACGCTGTCCGAGTATTCGCCTTCCTCTGCAAGGAGGGAGATTCCTCGGCTCCGCTCGGAATGACAAGAGGAAGCCTCGGACGGCCAGTGACAGGACGCGAGAGCCATTTTCCGGCGCTGTTCGGCGGTGAGGGTGTCGTAGGCGGGGTCGTAGAGGCCCAACTCCCGTCCGGTACGGGCGTCTTTGGCCACACGCTCCGGTGCGGGTAAATCACGGCAGGAGTCCTCCTGGAGCATCTTTACCGTGTCGATAGCCTCCCGAATGAAGACCTCCAGCCCTTCCTTCTCCAACTTGTTGGTGGAAAAAGCGCCATATCGGCCATCTGCAAAGAGCTGCAACTGCAGGCTGCGGTCCAGGGCATGGGCGGTTTTGTCCACCTCCCCGTTCAGGAGGCCGATCAGGTTCATCAGGCTCTTGGACAGGGTGATGCGCACCTTCTGCGCCCCGGCCTGCCGGGCAAAGGCCAAACAGTACTGCGCCAGGTCTATCTCCGCCTGGGTAAGGCTGGCAGCTATCTTGTTGATACTCATGTTATTCTCCTCCAACAGTTAGTCCGTCTATCAGGACGGTGGGAATGCCGCAGGAAACGGGTACGGACTGCTCTTTGCCGCAGGTCCAGGCGCCCGGGTCCACGGCCAGGTCATCTGCCACGCCGCGAATGTGGGCGAGCGCCTCCGGTCCGTTGCCGATAATATTGATGTCTTTCACAGGGCGGGTAAGCCGGCCGTTTTCAATCAGGTAGCCGGATTTGACGTAGAAAGTGAAATCGCCTTCCCCAATCTGTACCTGCCCGTTGGAGAATTCGTCCACAAAAATTCCATTGGAAACTTCTGCAATGAGGTCTGCGGCTTTTGCGTTGCCACTTTCCATATAGGTAGCACGCATGCGCGGGAGGGGGGCGTAGCGGAAGCTCTCCCGGCGTCCGTTGCCCGTGGGCCGTACGCCGTAGTGAGCGGCGCTGATACGGTCGTGCAGGTAGGAGGTGAGCACCCCGTCTTCCACCATATAGGTCTTTTGGCCGGGGATGCCTTCGTCGTCAAAGTTCAGGGCGCCGCGGTTGCCCGCCAGGGTGCCGTCGTCAATGATCTGGATGCCGCGCGGACATATTTGCTGCCCCATTTTGTCGGCGAAGATGGAGGTGCCTTTGCGGTTGAAGTCGGCCTCGAAGGCGTGCCCCATGGCCTCGTGGAGGAGGATACCGGAGGCGCCGGCGCCCATGACGACGGGCATGCTTCCGCCTTTGGGCCGACGGGCTGCAAAACGGTCATCGATGCCGTGGACCAGTTCTGAGGCTATTTCCTCGATGAGCGCGTCTGTAAGCATCTCTGCCCCTTGCCGGAAGCTCCGCGAGGTGGATTTGTTCTCCGACTGTCCATTTTGCTGGAAAACCGCGGTGAGCGAGATGCTGCCCATGGGGCGGGTGTCCCATTTGAGCTCCCGGGCGCTGCTGAACATGAGCACGTCCGTTACCTGGAACGCCAGGTTGGCAATGACTTTAATAACGCGTGTATCCTTCTGTCTTACTGTTTGTTCCAGCTTTTGCAAAAAAGGCAGGAAGGCCGAAAGAGGGGTTCCGCGCCAGGACTGCAGGATAGGGTAGCGGTCTGCCGCGGGATTGGGCTCCCCACGACTGGGATTGCGGGTGCCGTAGGGGCTTACGTCCACGGGCGCGCTGGCAATTTGCGAGGCTGCACGGGCACAGGCAAGCATGTCTTCCCAGGCCGTGCTCTCTGAGTAGGCGTAGCCGGTTTTTTCTCCGCTTAGGACGCGTACGCCTACACCGTAGTCTATGTGGTTGCCTCCGGAGGTCACTGCGCCGTCGCGCAGGAGAAGACTTCCGTAGGTGGTATTTTCAAAGAAAAGGTCGCAGTAGCTTCCGCCGGAGGCCAGTGCAGCCTGAACCAGCCGCTCCAGCACCGGGGTGTCTACCTGAAACTGGTTAAAATAGTATTCTTTAGGATTTATCATTTTCTTCCGTACGGGGCAGCGCCCCCTCAAAGGGTACGCCGTCGTGGGCGAGGGGAGCGCGTCCCATCTCCTTGATGATGGACTCCGTTATGTTTTCAATGGGCTTCTGCGGCTCAATGTAGTCTGTCACCAGGCTGCGGACGCGGTTATAACGAATGGGGTCGTTGATGATGAGGCCTTTCTTGGTACCTTCTGCAATGATGTCGAAGGGCGGCGTGGAATTGTCGGCGAGGATCCACTTGTCGCACAGCGGCATATAGCTGTGGAAAAGGTAGTTAAGACCCATGATATAGCGCCGGCGAATGGTCTCTTCCGGGATGTCGTGGCCGCCGGTTGCCACGCGTTTGGCTACCCGCTCGATGGCAATGTCCGGGGTGTTGAGCCAGAAGTATAGCACCGTGCAGTAGTAGCCCTGCGCTTGTGCGCTGCGTACCATTTTGATGAGCGCACGCGTGGCCAGGGTGGTCTCGATGCAAAAATCTTCCCTGCGGTCGAACAGGTACTGGACCTTCTTGAGCATGAGGCGGCTGGCCGTGATGTAGGCACTTTCCGGCGCAAACGGCGCCAGGTGCTTGGCGAATTCGTCAGAGTTGACAAACTCTACGCAGTCCAGCAGCTCCGGAAGAACCCCGTACGATGCCGTGGTTTTCCCGGAGCCGTTAGGACCAGAAATGATATACAGTCTGGGCATGCTAGGAAGCGGTTGCCTCGTTGATTTTCTTCATCATGGCAAACATGATGGCACCGGCGATGACGCACAGCGCCATGAGGATGGCCCAGTTGGCCCACAGCGGAACATTGTTCCACAACAGACCGGGAATGGAGCTGAGGTAGTTGCCAATAGCGGTAGAGGCAAACCAGAGGCCCATCATGAGGCCTTTGTACTTGGGAGGAGCCACCTTGGTAACGAAGGAAATACCCATCGGGCTGAGCAGAAGCTCTGCAAAGGTGAGTACCAGATAGGTGGAGATCAAGTACATGGGAACAACCGGATCCGGAGAAACGGTTCCCTGCAGGGAGGCGGGTGAAGGCTGTCCCAATGAACCCATCACCATGATAAGATATCCCAGGGCGGCCACAAACATACCCAGGCCGATTTTTACCGGAGCGGAAGGCTCTTTCCCCTTGCCTGCCAGTGAACTGAAGATGGCCATGGAAATAGGGGTGAGGAACACCACATAGAAGGGGTTGAACTGCTGGAATAACTGCGGTTCAATGTTGAGCGGATCCGGCATGCCGGTATAGAGCCAGTAGGCGCAACTCCAGAGAGCGACGGTGACAATGCCACAAGTGATCCGACCTTTGGAACTTTCGCTCTGGAAAATGCCGAACAGGGTGTAGATGCTTCCAGCCAGCAGGGCCAGAATCCAGATGTTGAAGCCCATGCGGGTGGCGCCGGTAGCATACGGGAGGGTATAGTCACGGGCAAACCAGGTAAGCGACTGACCGTTCTGGTGGAAAGCCATCCAGAAGAAGATGACCACGGCGAACACCATGATAAGGGCGGTGATGCGGTCTTTGGTCTGTTTGGGCGTAAGCTCCACCACGGGGGCGTTGCCTTGGGCAGCCTGCTTGGCAGTGACATCGGCATGTTTGAACCAGTTCTTGCAGGCGAAGTAAATAGCGATGGAGACAATGAGGGAAATGCAGGCTACGGCAAAGCCCATGTTGTAGGCGGAAGCCAGATGCTCAATGTAGTAGGAGCTGAATGCGGCCGGTTCCATACCGGCGACGGCGGCATCCGGCATCTGGGATTGAAGCTCTGCCAGGCGGGAAGCATTTTCCGGGGTGATGACGCCTTCCAGCGTCTGGTGGGCCAGTTGCGGAACGGCAGCCTTGTAAATGAGGCCGGCTTTTCCCAGGAAACTGTTGGTGATGGCCGTTGCGGCGGAGGGAGCGAACATGGCGCCGATGTTGATGGCCATGTAGAACAGGGAGAAGGCGCTGTCACGCTTGGCGGAGTATTTGGGGTCATCATACAGATTGCCTACGAGCACCTGCAGGTTCCCTTTGAACAGGCCCGTGCCCACGGAAATCAGGAGCAGGGCCCCCAGCATGAGGGTGATGCCCAGCGCGTTGGCGCCGGTGGGAATGGCCAGGGCCAGATACCCGGCGAACATGACGCAGATACCGGTGACCACGCATTTGCCATAGCCAATTTTATCGGCCAGGATACCGCCCACGACAGGCATGAAGTAAACCAGGGCCAGGAAAATGGAATACACCTGGCTGGACAGGGCCTGGCTCCAGCCGAACTTGGCCTGGAGGAAGAGCATGAAGATAGCCAGCATGGTGTAGTAGCCAAAGCGCTCACCGGTGTTGGCGAGAGCCAGGGCGAATAGACCTTTGGGTTGTCCTTTGAACATAATATAGCGTTTTTAGTTTTGCCTTATCCTTACAAATTTGGCAATTATTTCTGAAAGTGCCAAATTAATGTGTCTATATGGCCGTCCGCTTGTTTTTTTTCATGAAAATGCATAATTTTGTATGATTGGTATGAATATGAAAACCTTTTTGGCCTGGTTCCTCCGCAGCGTGCTCCGTTATCGCTCAGACGTGGTAATGGTGAACCTGAGCCGTGCTTTCCCAAAGAAGAGCTATGAGGAAATCCGGGAAATCCATAAGCGCTTTTACCTGCATTTTGTCTCTATCTTCACGGAAATGCTCTGGTTTGGGAGGCTGCGGGGAGAACGGGGGCGGAAAAAATTGCGGGAGAGCCATTTTGTGGAGTTCGCCAATCCGGAAGTATTCAACCGGCTTGCCGCCGGCGCCCGGCAGGTGATGCTTCTGCAAGCGCACACCGGCAACTGGGAATTGTCCTGCAGTCTTCCGTTTTCTTCCTATGGACAACCGCTGGATATCCTGCCCGGCCAGCTTGCTTTTACCTATTTGCGCCTGCACAATCCGTGGGCGGGCCGTTTTGTGGCGCGTAACCGGCTGGCCATCATGGACGGCCTGGATTTCCAGGGCTATGTGGAAAGCGGACAGGTGATGCGCTATGTCATGGTGCACCGGGAACAGAAGTTCGTCTTTTCCTTTATTACGGACCAGTTTCCCTATACGGCCCATCAGGTCCCGGTAAACTTTATGCATCAGGACACCGTTACCATGACGGGGGGCGCCAAAGTGGCTGTCAAACTGGATATGGCCGTGGCCTATTTACGCTTTGCGTGCCGGGAGGGCGGGGGATACACCCTGAGTGTAGAACCCATCTGTGAACGCGCCGGCGGTATGGACCCTGCGGACATTATGCGAAAATACTATCAACTGCTGGAGGAGGACCTGGAGAAACAACCCTGGAACTACCTCTGGACCCATAAGCGATGGAAATGATGAAACGACTCTTTGTGGCGGCAGCCCTGCTCCTGCCGCTATCCTTGCGCGCGCAGGAAGTATCGTATGCCCTCCCTTCCACTTCGGTTACCGTGAAGGTGGAGGTGCGGCAGGAGAATTTTTTTGCCGGTCCGTATGCGCCTTTTGCCAAGCGCATGCTCAATATGTCGGTGCAGGACCAGGATGCCATTACCTGTGATATTACCCGTGTGGAACTTGTGCCCCGTATAGAGGCAGACACGGAAGCCTGGTACACCTGCGAGCAGGAGAGTGCCGCGCTCCTGTCCCTGAGTGCGCAGGGCCTGGTATCCCTGGGGAATGCCAACGCACCGGTTTCGTGGCGTTTCCTTCCGGGGCTCCGGGCCGATTTTTCCGACAAGGGCCTTACCGTTCCGGAAAAAGAGACGGTGGAAACCATCTTCAAGGAGATGCCCACGGATACGGGTATGGTGACCATCCCGGTTGAGCATAAAATCCTGGTAGAGAAAACCCTGGAAGACAAAGCCTCCGATGCGGCGGATATCATTCTTCAGGTGCGCAAGGAACGCTTGAACATCGCTTCCGGCAACACGGATGCCAGCTATTCCGGCGAATCCCTCCGGTCGGCCCTGCAGGAGTTGGAACGCATAGAAGCGGAGTATATGGCGCTGTTTCGCGGCTATTCCGTTGTCCGCAAGGAGGTTTATACTTTTGAAGTGCTTCCTTCCCGCTCCGACAAAAGCCATCGTTATCTGGTTTTCCGCCTGACAGACGACGGCCCTGTCGCAGAAGGGGCCAATGGGACGCCCTATTATTTGGAACTGCATCCGGAAGGGACTCTCCCGGAAGAGGAAGCCATAGACAAGAAAAAGACCAGAGGCACCGTCCGCTACCGTATCCCCATGGTATGCAAGGTCGTTTTCTCCCGTGACGACCATGCCCTGGTGCAAACCCGCCTGCCTTTCTATCAGCTGGGCGTGGAGTCTTCTCTGTCCCTTTTAAGCCGATAAACCAAAAACACACAACACAGATATGAGTATCGCAAACTTAGAACCGCAAGTGGTGTGGAAGAATTTCTACGCACTTACCCAAATTCCTCGTCCGTCCAAGCACGAGGAGAAAGTCATTGAATACCTGTACGAGTGGGGCAAGTCCCATGGCTTTGAGACCATCAAGGACGATACCGGCAACATCATCATCCGCGTACCCGCCACCCCCGGCATGGAAAACCGCAAGGGTGTTATCCTGCAGGGCCACATGGACATGGTGCCGCAGAAAACCTCCGACAGCCCGCACAATTTCCTTACAGATCCCATCAGCGCCTATGTAGACGGCGAATGGGTAACGGCGGACCGTACCACGCTGGGTGCCGACAACGGCATAGGCGTAGCCCTGGCCCTGGCTGCCCTGGAGGACCCTTCCGTGCAGCATGGCCCGCTGGAGGTGCTGGTGACCTATGACGAGGAAACCGGCATGACGGGCGCCAATAGCCTCAAGCCCGGTATCCTCAAGGGGGATATCCTCCTGAACCTGGATTCCGAGGAGGAAGGGGAACTTTGCGTGGGTTGCGCCGGCGGCCTGGATGTATCGGCCGGTTTCAGCTACTATAAATATAATACGCCCGCGGGCATGGAAGCCCTCCGCTTCAAGGTGAGCGGCCTGCAGGGCGGCCATTCCGGCATGGATATCTCCCTGTACAGGGCCAATGCCAACAAGGTGGCCGCGCGCATCCTGCTTCCGCTGCTGGAAGACTATGACGTAAAGGTGGTTTCCCTCAGCGGCGGTTCGCTCCGCAACGCCATTCCGTTCGAGGCCACGGCGGAAATCCTCATTCCTGCCGATAAGTACGATGCCGCCCGCGAGGTCATCGTCTCCATCTTCGACACGGTGAAGAAGGAATTCCAGGAGAGCGACCCTTCCGCCCAGATTGCCATTGAAGACCATATTGCCGTGGCGCCCAAGTTCATCCAGGGCAAGGCCATCCTGCAGGCGGTGAAGGCTATTCTTGCCTGCCCGTCCGGCGTTATCCGGATGAGCCGTTCCATGGAAGGACTCACGGAAACTTCCATCAACCTGGCTATTGTCCGTACGGAGAATGGAAAAATCACCATCCACTCGCTCATGCGCAGCGCCGTAGATTCTTCCAAGGCCTATCTGGCCCAGCGCATGCAGTGCATCTT